>JAQBZS010000094.1 GCA_027622115.1 Planctomycetota bacterium
GCCCGTCGACCTGTGACGGGCAGGAGTGGAGTGCCCGTCCTACACCCAGAAACGGAAGAACCGGAAAGTGACGATCTCGCACTTAGGCCAGCACATCCTTCAAAACGTGCGATGTCTCAACGCCAGTCAGTCCCAGGTCAAGACCCTGGAACTTCACGCGAAACCGTTTGTGATCGATCCCGAGCAGGTGCAGCATCGTGGCGTGCAAGTCGCGCACATGAACCACGTTTTCGACCGAGTGATATCCCAGCTCGTCAGTCGCGCCGTACGAGTGGCCGCCTTTGATTGGTCCGCCGGCCATCCACATCGAGAAGCCCTTGATGTGATGGTCTCGACCCGCGCCGCCCTTGCCTTGGAACATTGGCGTGCGGCCGAATTCGCCGCCCCAGATGATCAGCGTATCCTCGTAAAGACCCACGCGTTTCAGATCCTGAATCAGTGCGTAGGTTGCTTTGTCCGTCAGGCCGCAGCACGTATTCATGTAATTGACTAGCCCGCCGTGATGATCCCAGCCTCGATGGTACAGGTGGATGAATCGCACGCCGCGTTGCGCCAGCCGGCGAGCCAACAGGCAATTCGACGCGTACGTTCCGTCTCCCGGTTTGGCCCCGTACATCTCAAGCACATGCTTCGGCTCGTTCGAGACGTCGATCAATTCCGGCACCGACGTCTGCATGCGATGTGCCATCTCGTACGCACCAATCCGCGTCCCAACTTCGGGATCGGCAAGTGCCTTGTTGCGGTGCCGGTTCAGTCTGGCAACGGCATCCACCACGCGATTCTGAGTCCGCGCCGAGACGCCCGGCGGATTCTTCACATAATTCACCGGATCGCCAGTTGAGTTGAATTGCATGCCCTGATAGCGGCTCGGCAGGAATCCAGACGACCATTGACGCGACGCGATCGGCTGAGGATTTCGACCACCGACACTCGTCAGCACGACGAAGCCGGGCAACTCGTCGGTTTCGCTGCCGAGCCCGTACGTCACCCACGACCCCATCGATGGGCGACCGTTGATCGCCGATCCCGTGTTCATAAACGTGTGAGCCGGATCGTGATTGATCTGCTCCGTGACCATCGAGCGAATGACGCAGATGTCGTCCGCCATCTTTGCGTGCCAGGGCAGGAAGTCGCTGACCCACTGGCCGCCTTCGCCGTACTGTTTGAATTTGGTGAGGTGCCCCTGAACCTTCAACGCCTTTCCCTGGAGCTGAGCGATCGGCTGGCCTTTGGTGAAAGACTCAGGCATCGGCTTGCCGTTGAGCCGATCCAGTTCCGGCTTGTAGTCGAACGTTTCCAGATGCGACGGCCCGCCGGCCATGCACAGGAAGATGACTCGCTTCACTTTCGCGGGAAAGTGCGGCAGGTCGGGTTGGCCTGGGATCACGGGTGCCGCCAGGCCGTCGCGTTCGAGCAACGACGAAAGGGCAATGCCCCCGAGCCCCAGCGAAGTCGAGCCAAGAAATGATCTGCGCGTGAAGTTGTCCATGGTCAGTTCCTCGTGATCGCTTCGCTGAGATTCAAGATGACACGTCCGAGATTCGTCCACGCCGCGAGTTCCTTGATATCGACACCCGGTGGCACATCCGACAAGCCAACCCCGCAGAGTTCGGCGGCATCCTTGGGCGATTTCTCGTACTCGGCGAGCGTGGCCGCGATGAACTCTTTCGACACTGTTTGCTCTTCCGCATCCGGGCCGCGCGAGAGTGCCGCTCGAAACGCAAAGCGAAGCCGTTCGTCGAACGACTTCCCACCCTCGATCAGAATCCGCTGTCCGAAAGCCCGCGATGCTTCCACAATTGTGGGATCGTTCAGCATGACCAGAGCCGACGCTGGTGTGTTTGATGTCGCCCGCCGAGCAACACACTCTTCGCGACGCGGTGCATCAAACGCCTGCAACATGGGATGCAGAAATTGACGCTGCCAGTGGACGTAGACGCCGCGTCGCCACTGGCGAGTGTCGCGATGGGCCGCGTATTTGCGGGTGGGGAAATTCAAGTGTCGGTAGTAACCGGCAGGCTGATAGGGCTTCACCGCTCCACCACCGATTTCGCGATTCAGGATCCCGCCGACAGCCAGGGCATAATCGCGAACAAACTCGGCATGCAGCCGCGGCTGACTTTGACGGGCGTAAAGTCGATTCTTCGGATCGGTTGTTCTCAGCTCTTCGCTGGCAGTCGATGACTGTTGATAGACCCGCGACGTCACGACGTCCCGCACCAGTTTCTTCACATCCCAACCGCTCTCGATAAACGAGATCGCCAGGTTGTCCAGCAATTCGGGGTGCTCGGGCGGATCGCCTTGAAGTCCGAAATCGTCCAGTGACTGAGTCAGCCCAGAGTCGAACAGCAGATACCAGACTCGATTCACAAACACGCGAGAGGTCAGGCCACCGGCACCGGTTTCGAGGTTCGTCAGCCAGTTTGCCAGATCAAGACGCGTTGCTCGTTTTCCGTCTTTTCCGTCTGCGTCAACTCGCCCCATGAATTCAGGTACGGCAGGTTCAACAACCGGGCCGGTTTCATTCAGGAAGCTGCCCCGAGGCAGAATGCGAATCGTTCGCGGCTTGATTGAAACCGACACCATCGTCGGGCGTTTGGCCTTCAGCAGTTCCGCCTTTTCCTTTTCGAGGGCTATCAGCTTTCCCTTGTGCAACGCCTGATCCTCGGGCCTTTCAGACTTCGCGATCGCATCTTTCACGCGGGCGATGACCGCATCGAGTTCCGCCAGTCGTGCGCGTTCTCGCTTGGTATGGACAGTCAATTCCGGTGGTCGCTTTGTCGGCAGCGAGTTTCCACCGACCTTGAAGTGCTGAGCCTCGTCGAGATCCGCGAAGAAGGCACCGATCGAATAGAAGTCCTTGGCAGTGAATGGGTCGTACTTGTGGTTGTGACATTCCGCACATCCCATCGTCGCCCCCATCCAGACACCCGACAGATTGCGGACGCGGTCCGCCATATACATCGCCAAGTATTCTTTGATCTGAACGCCACCTTCGTGCGACGTCTGCAACAGCCGGTTGTAGCCCGACGCGATCTTCTGATCGACGGTCGAGTTCGGCAGCAAGTCGCCAGCCAGTTGCTCGCGAGTGAACTGATCAAAGCGAATGTTGTCGTTGAACGCGTCGATGACGTAATCGCGATACGGCGTGATGCTGTGATCCTGGTCGCCGTGGTAGCCAACCGTGTCCGCGTAGCGAACCAGATCGAGCCAATACACGGCCATGCGTTCGCCGAGGTGGTCTGATTCGAGCAGCTTCGTCGTCAACTCGGCAATGGCTTTTCGGCGGTCATTTTTTACAGCCGAGATGAAGGCATCCACATCGGCCGCGGCGGGCGGAAGGCCGATTAGGTCGAAGTACAATCGCCGACACAGCGTGACCGCATCCGCATCATCCGACGGAGAGATCCGTTCCTGATCAAGCCGCTCGCTGATGAACTTGTCGATCCACGTCCAACTCCAGTTCTCATCACCAACCTTGGGGACTTCGTGCTTCCGAGGCTTTTGCCAGGCCCAGTGTTCTTCCCACTTGGCTCCGCTCTTGATCCAGTCGCGAAACAACTGGATCTCGTGCTTTGACAACTTCTTACCACTGTCGAGCGGCGGCATCCTGAAGTCGGGATCTTCGGAAGTGATGCGTTCCATGAGCACACTGCGATCCGGCTGACCGGGGACGATAACGCGGCCTTCGCTCGCCTTGGCGGTGAGCACCGACTTCAGGTCGAGCCGCAGATCAGCTTCTCGTTGCTTGTCATCAGGGCCGTGACAAAACACGCAGCGATCGGAAAGCAACGGACTGATATCGCGATTGAAACTGACATCGCGAGTCTGTGCCGTGACAGTTTGTGAAAGCAAAAGAAAACACGCGGTCAGGCGGAGCATGACTCGTTCCTGAAGAAAGATGAACACATCCAAGCAACGGCAGATTCGCGATCATACGCCGTGAATCTACGTCAGCATGACCCTTCTCATTGATTGACGCTATCTCGCCGTGTGCATCACCGGTGCGATGATCTTCGATGCAAAACGGCGATTGTGATGGATGGTGTTCGTTGCTTTGACGGCGTCCGCCGGAAAGTCGATCGTCAACGGCTTACCCGTTTGGGGATTCGGCTCATACAGCGGAGCACCCGTGCTGGTGATGGTGACTCGGATGCGGTGACCCTTGTTGAAGATCTGACTCATCCAGCCGACGGGAAACGCTAACTTGTGGACTTCGCCCGCTTGCATCAGGACTTCATGATCGAAGCCTTCGCGATAACGGGCTCGCCACGGGTAATCGACAATCAGAATCGACCGACCGTCCGGATACACGTCGCTCACTCGCACGATAAAGTCCGTGTCTTGCGCCGTGGACGACACATGGAGTTCGGCGGTGACTCGGCCCGTCCATTCGACCGGCTGCTCGAGCCGAGCGGTCGTAAACGTGCGGACCTCGGACTGCTTCTCGACGGCGCGAGCGTCTCGCGCGCCCGGAAAGGATCGACCGGGAATCTCCATCGGATGCAACGGATCGCTGGTGTAGCTCGTCGCGGCCTTGTCGCTGCCCGGCTTCGTCGTTGACAGTCCGCCTTCCGCGTGCAGGTACATGGCCGTCGCATGGGACTTTGGTGGAAAGTCGTCGGCCGATCGCCAGACATTGCCGGGTGCATCCGCTTCACCCACGGCACCCATCACGTAATAACGGACCGACGGATCACGATCGACACCATTGTCCTCGCCTTTGAGATAGTGATTGAAATAACGAACCATGTGTTCGTGGACGAGCCACACGGCATTCTCTGGATAGACCAGTTCACCGACACGGTTGCTCTTGTTGAGTCGACCATGCAGCCACGGACCGATCAGCAGTTGCTGTTGCCCGCGCGACTTGACTCCGCCGTGATGTTGGCGGCCTTGGAAGCTGGCGATTGAGCCCTGGTTCATAAAATCGTACCAACTGCCGATCGTGAAGCACGGCACATTCATTTTGTCGAAGTGTCGGGCGCAGTCTTCAGCTTGCCAGTATGTGTCGTAGTGCGGATGTGCGAACCATTCCGCGAGCAATGCCTGATTGTGTTTCGGATCGCGGCAGACACCGTCCATGCCTTTGAAGCGAACGGGCCGAGTCGTCCCACCGATCCGGTAGCCTTCTTGAAACAGGCTGAGGCCGGTGTCGGTCATGTGTTGACAGACGAGATGCGGCGGCTGCGTCACGGCCAGATAGTTCTGGGCGTAACCACCCTGCGAACTGCCGAACGTGCCGACCTTTCCCGTGCACCATTTCTGCGTCGCCAACCATTCGCACGTGTCGTAACCGTCCTGCAATTCTCCCCACTGCAATGCTCGGTAACCGACCCATGTTCCTTCGGACTTGTGCGTGCCGCGAAAATTGACCATCGCCACGACGAAGCCTTCGCTCGCCAGTCTTGCGGCGGCGAGGCGAGTCGACTTGCCAGTGAGTGGCGCGTAGCGCAGTTCGAATACGACCGGCCACGGACCGTCTCCCGCCGGGACATACACATAGGCCGACAGCTTCTTGCCGTCTCGCATGGGAATCAGGCGATGTTGCTCGGTGACGTCACCCAGATCGAGTTTCTCCTGGGAGTGTGCGGAACTCGCGAAGATGCCAATTGCGGACATGCCAAGCAGTAGTCGGGTCATCGTGTGCCTTTCTGAAGGCTGAGGGCTGAAGGGATCGCTTGCATGATGGGGATCCCCATTGGCCCGAACAAGCGCGGACGAAGCCGACCATGATGTCCGCTCGCTGTGATCGCGATCGAATCGCATGGAACAACGGACTCGATCAAAAAGCGTGTGGAGGAATTGCAACTCGCCGCGTTTATCGAAGTGCGTTGCTTGCGGCCGATTGATTCAAGCCGTCGGCGATGACACTTCTCAACTCATGTCTGAGTTCACTTCCACTCAATCGCGTTTCTGCGATGCGGTCGTGCCGTCGGATTATCCCTCCTGGCCGGTACGGTCCGCGCCGCGATTTCTCGTCTCACTTCCTTGTTGAGTGCCGTGATCAAACGGGCTCGACGTCGCTTGGAGAATCTCATGCGCCGAATTATCAGACAACGTACGTCCGCACGATCCATCGCTCGTTTCGCGGTGCTGGCAACACTCGTCGGAGGAGTCCTCACCACGTTCGAATCCACCGGCTTCGGACAGTGTGCTCGCGGAGGAGGAGGCGGACAGTCGCCCGGCGGTGCTGGGGGAGGCGGCGGTGGGGGTGGCTTTGGCGGACTGACCAGCGGTGGAAGTGGCGGCGGCAGCATGGGACAAATGATGCAGATGGCCCAAGCCGCTCAACAGGCTCGCGCCCAAATGCAGATGAGTTATATGATGCAGCAACAGCGTATGTTCCAAATGCAATTGCGACAGCAACAGTCGTCCGCCAACACCGCCAACTCTTCGCCTTCCGCAAATGGCATTGCGGTCGCTCAATCCGCGACCAGTTCGAGAGCACAGGCGCGCGCCGCAGCTCGGGAACGTCGAAACCAAAGGCTTGAGCGGTATCGAGAACAACGGCTCATCGCTCGGCAACAACGCGAACAGGGCAACACGATGTTGGCACAAGTCGCGGAATAATTTGCGCGAACAGTCATCGTCACTCGCAAACGACCGCGCGTTGAATCGGCCTGTACGATCGATCGCGGTCGGCTTGTTTTAGTTTAGACGCCGTTCGCAACGTGATCGCGCCGTTAGCGAACTTGATAGTCGCTCGACAAACGCTTGTACGCATCGATGCCGGAATCTTGCAGGCCGCCTTCCCAGACGATATCCACGCTCGCCTCGCGATCGCCCGTCAATTCCTTCGCAGTCACGTGAATGCGACGGCGTTCGTCATACTGATAAGTCACCTCGACCGGCGAACCGATCGGCAGGCCCGCCGGCAATTCCTTGATGCGAAAATCGCCCACGCGAGTACATGCCTTCACATCCGAGGCTTCGCCTTCCAGCAAACGAATCTGGATCGCTTTGGGGTTGGCCGTGTTGGTCACAAATCGCTGGTGCTTTGAAAACGGCAAATGGCTGTTGCGTGGGATCATGATGTGATTGCGTTTGGCCTTCGGATTGTGCGGATCCGTGATTTCAACGCCGAGCGAATGCGAATTCACGTCAACCGCCTTGACGCTCCGCAAGCGGCTCATCACGGATTCGCTGATGCTGCTGTTTTGACCGCGCGTGCGGGATTCCAGGATGGCCGCATGAATGGCCGCTCCCTGGGCGACCGCCAATTGCGGGTCCAACGTTCGAGACGGAGCCCGACCACACACGTCCTTGAGCATCTTCACCACGATCGGCATGTAGGTGGAACCGCCGACCAGCAAAATTTCGTCAAGTTGCTCCGGCGTTGTGTTGCTGTCTTCCAACACCAACTCCGTGGTGTCTCGCGTGCGTTGTAGAAGGTCCGCGGAGAGCCGTTCGAATTCCTTGCGAGTGACACTGATGGTTGCTTCGCGACCGCGGCATTCGACTTCCACCGTGGCGTGCTGCTCAACGCTCAATTCACGCTTGACGCCGTCGCACTGCTGCGTGAGTTCCAGCATGGCCACGTTGTCGCTTTTCACGTCGATGCCGGTTTGCTTCGTGAATTTCTCGGCCACGTGATCGACAATGCGTTGCGACCAGTCCAATCCGCCGAGAAACGTGTCGCCGTCCGTTCCCAACACCGTGAACTGTGTGGGCGTGTACTGCACCACGGTGACGTCGAACGTGCCGCCGCCGAGGTCGTACAGCAGAATCTTTTTCTGATCGCCGACGAGATCCGGTCGCCCCAGTTCGCCTTTGAGCCAGGCGTAGGCGAGTGTCGCTGCGGTGGGTTCGTTGATGACGTCGATCACGTTGAGCCCCGCGATTTGCCCGGCATCTTGAGTGGCTTTGCGGCAGGGCTCGTTGAAATAGTAGGGCACGGTAATCACGGCGTTCGCGATGTGGCCGATTTGCTGCTCGGCGTCCTGTTTCAACTTCCGCAGGATCATGGCCGAGATGAATTCGGGCGAAAGCCGCTTCGAGTCGTAATCCACGAAATAGTCGTGGTTCCCCATTTGACGTTTGATGCCGATGACGACGCGCGCGGGATCGTCGGCCACGGCCGGATCGATCGCGCCGACCGTCACGTCGTTGTTGTGCCCCAGAGACACGATGGAAGCCGTAATCGCGTTTCCCATTGAATTCTTCAGTACGGTGGGATTACCGGACTGATCCAGATGGGCGATGGCGGAATACGAGGTGCCGAGGTCGATCCCAACCGTCTTGCCGTCGAGGAATTTCATGTGCCGTACCTAGTGACTCGCTCGTGCGGGATTGTAAACGGGCGATTGTACGAGCGTCCGCGCATCTCGCCAACGACTCGTCGCGCGATCGCACCCGGCTGGGGACGCGCAATGATGGCTTGGACCAACCGATCGCCGTCATAACCGTGCAACACATATAAAACCCGGCAGTAGCCTGTACTCCTCGCGACGCTTCCAGGATTCCACGATTCGGATGGACTCCACCTTTCCATCCCACATTTCAAGCTGTAGTTCAACTCGGACCATCACCTCGTCCCCCTCTAAGTCGACTTTATCAATAATCGTCCAGTTCCGTCCGAATTGATGAGCCGACTGTTGAGACACCGCGTGCCACTCATGATTAACTCCTCTTTCCACCTTTCGCTCCCGTCCTTCAGACCAAACCGCAACAGCACTCAGTACTCAGTACTCGTATTCGGCTTCGGCTGACTTCCGGAACGGTAGTCCAAGATGCATCGATGGAAATCGAATACGGACCAGCCTCACGGCTATATGTTAGCAGAACTGGAATCTCGAAGTACGAACTAGCTGCATTTATTCGGAGCGCCACGGACTCTTGATTGACATGCTTAGGAATGTAAACCACATCAATCCCTACACACCATCCGCCCACGCCCAAACATAACAGCACTGCAAGGATTATCGCCCAGCGCAATAGGCGTTTTTTTGAGTGTTTCGTAACCATGATCCTATGTTACACCGTATTGCGGTAGCCCAGGGGCACATTTCCAATTCTTGAATCTCTCATGACTCGCGAAAAAACGCCGGCAATCTTTTTCCGTTTGACGGTTTCGTGAAGCCAAAGCCTCGCCGAAAAAGCTCACCCAACTCGCCTTATTGAACGCAGACGTTCGCTGCATCCAATGGCACGTTTATTTTATGTATTCGACGCCCATTCTCGCATGAAGCAAACTTGCGCAGTATCAGTTTCGAATCAGCATTCACAAGACTAATGCTGGTCGAGATACCCCGAAAGGGAACTGATCGGTAGTCAAATGCCGGTTGCGGTGAAACCGACTAGGCCGCCAATTCAACCACGAACTCATCGCAGGATGGCGGCTGAAGAGCAGAGCCAGAGCCGTCAGCCGTAGTTTCGGCGTCACGCGAACAATCTCGACCACGTCCAGCCTCGTGTTCCATTTCAGGCGAATCCAATGTTTTCAAGCACTCGGTCTCAAATTCCGTGTTCATGACGATGACCGGCTGGCTCAGGTCTTGGAAGTCTGGCGATACTGATCGATTCGGGTTCTCGCCAACGCTCACAGGCCATTCCGCAGACTTTTCTTCGCGACCTTGCGGCGCGAGAACTTTGCGTTAAACCATTTCCGGTTCGCCGGTTTCACACAATGTTCACGCCCCAACGGAGACGCTCGATGCCCAGCCGCGCTGAAACGGAATACCGCTACGAGAAACTGACTTGGCCGGAAATCAACGAGGCCATCGAACAAAACCAAGTCTGCATCATTCCGTGCGGTGCGGTCGAACAGCACGGCGATCATTTGCCGTTGGACGTGGATCTGGTGTGCCCCGGCGGGATTGCTCGCGGCATGGCGGAACAACTCACCGATCGAGTCCTCGTGCTGCCCACGATTTGCTACGGCTACACCGGGCATGTGATGGACTTTCCGGGCACCATCAATACGCACTACGAAACTTTCATCCGGCAAGTGTTGGACGTTACCAAGTCACTGGCATATCACGGCTTCAAGAAAATCATCCTGCTCAACGGGCACGGCTCGAACATGCCCAACCTCGACCTGGCGGCTCGCCGAACCAATCTCGAAACGTCCGCCGAATGCATCTTGGTTGCGTGGTGGCACCTGTTGAATGTCGATCCCGAATTCATGCCGAATTGGCGAGAAGGCACGTATCCCGGCAGTTGCGCTCATGCGTGCGAGTTGGAAACGTCGCTGTATCTTTATCTCGACGAAGACGGCGTGCGGAAGGACCGCATCAAGAACAGCCTGAGTGCGTTGAACGACGGCAATCCGTATATCTGGGGCGACTTGGTCGGACATGGTCCTGGGGCGCTGACGTCTTGGACGAGCAGTTACTCGCCGCGCGGCGTGATCGGCGAACCGGAACTCGGCACCAAGGAAAAGGGCGAACGCGTCTATCACGAGGCGGTCAAACAGCTTTGCGGAATGGTGAACTTCTTCCGCGATCGTCCCAAGGATGTTCGTCGGCGACACCAGGACCAGAAACCTACGATGCCCATTCCGTGGGGCCAAATCGACTTACCGGACTGATCGAGTTCTGCGATTCACACTGCGAGTTTCCACCGCCCGAGATCCGCCGGCTCAATCATGCAACTCGATGTGAACGACACAATTGCGGCATTGGCGTCGCCGGCGGGAAGTGCCGCGCGCGGCATCGTGAGAATCAGCGGCCCCGATGTGACCGACGCCCTGGTCGGGCTGTTCCAATCCCCGGACAATGCATGGCGTGCAACTCGGGCGGCGACGCGCTTCGACGGTGCTCTGCGTTTGAGCGGCTTGTCGAGCCCGTTGTCGACATCGCTCTATCTGTGGCCGAATACTCGCAGCTACACCGGGCAGCCGATGGCCGAATTGCATTTGATCGGCTCGCCCCCGCTGCTCGAACAGACGCAGTCCGACTTGTTTCAACGCGGAGTCCGACCGGCCCGCGCGGGCGAGTTCACGCTGCGAGCCTTCCTTGCAGGTCGCATCGATTTGGTTCAAGCCGAAGCCGTTTTGGGAATCATCGACGCTCCCGATCACGAAGAGCTGGAGGCGGCACTTCAACAACTTGCCGGAGGGTTGTCGGGGCCGGTGGTCGATCTCCGCGATGACTTGATTGAATTGCTGGCGGACCTGGAAGCGGGTCTCGACTTCGTGGACGAGGACATTGAATTCGTATCGAGCGAAAACGTCATCGATCGTCTGTTGGAGGCCCATGCCGTGCTGAGCGGCATCGTGACTCGGACGGTGGATCGCTATCGAACTCAGTCGCGATGGCGGGTGGTGTTGGCCGGGCTGCCCAACGCCGGCAAGAGCACGCTGTTTAACGCGTTGTCCGGCAAAAACACTGCGATCGTTTCCCACGTGCGCGGCACCACCCGCGACTTTTTGTCTCAAGAAACCGACTGGAACGGGCTATCGATCGAGTTGATCGACACGGCGGGCCAAGAGGCGGGTTCCGGTCGGTTCGATGCCACCGGGATCGAGCAATCCGCGCAACGGATGCGGCAAGACTCGGCAAATGCTGCGGACCTCGTCGTGTGGTGCATAGCGTCCGACCTCGCCGCCGACGAGCGCGAGTTGGATCACGCGGCCTTTATGGAATTGTCGGCGACTTCGGCCAACGTCCTGCTCGTGCATACGAAACAGGATCTCGACCCATCGGCGATTGAGCGAACGCACGGGCTTGCGGCGGATGTGCGAATCTCGGCGGCCACAGGCGAGGGATTGGAACAATTGGCCGCGAAGATTGCCGAACGATTGGAGGGTTCACGCCGTGGAGACCGCTGGATGCTTGGATCAACCGCAGCCCGCAGTCGGCAAAGTTTCGAGGCGGCGGCGGATGCCGTGGCGATCGCGATCGAAGCCGCCAAGTCGCGTCGTGGCGACGAAATCGTCGCACTCGAAATCCGCGAGTGTCTCGAGCATCTGGGACACGTGCTGGGTGAGACTTTAACCGACGACATCCTGGACCGCGTCTTCAGCAAGTTCTGCATCGGCAAGTGAGTCGATTTTGCCGACCCCTTCCCCCGGCAGCAACACAGATCACGCGTACAAGCCCGACAATTCGGTTTCATACTTCTGAATGATGTGTCGTCGCCGAACCTTCAACGTCGCCGTGAGTTCGTCATCCTGCACTTGGAACGCACGAGCCAACACAAGAATCTTCCGCACTCGTTCCGGCTGGCTCACCGTGGTCATCAGCCCGTCAATCCGACCTTGGAGAAACTGCAACACGGCCTCATCGTCAAGAAATGTCGAGTCGTCATCGGATTGGATCGGCCGGTCCAACTCCTTGGCGACTTCCGCGTAATTCGGCACCAACAGCGCACTGAGGAATTGCCGACCGTCGCCATAGAGCACGGCTTGATCAATAAACGGGTCGCTGACGATTAACCGCTCGATGACGCTGGGCGCGATGTTCTTTCCGCCCGACGTAATGATCAAATCCTTCTTGCGATCGGTGATGCTGAGATAACCGTCGTCGTCCAGATGTCCGATGTCGCCGGTGTGCAGCCAGCCGTCGATGATCGATTCGGCGGTGGCAGCGTCGTTTTTCCAATAGCCGGGCATGATGTGTGGCCCGCGAGTCAAGATCTCGCCGTCTTCCGCGATCTGGACTTCGACATCCGGAATGGGTTTCCCGACCGTTCCGATCCGGTACGAATCGATGCTATTGAACGCGATGACCGGCGAGCTCTCCGTCAGTCCGTAACCTTCCAACAGCGGAATCCCCGCCGCGAAAATGCCCTCGCACACATGTCGCGGCAACGGAGCACCACCGGATGTGAGCTGCACCAGCCTCGGCCCGAAG
>JAQBZS010000095.1 GCA_027622115.1 Planctomycetota bacterium
GAGAAAAAGGGGCCGGGCTCTTTAGTAGCTTGTCAGTCGTGGCTTCCACCGGCACGGGGGGCCGGTGGAGAGCACATAGAAAACGGTAGGGTCAGGTATTTTCAATGCTCGCGGCCTAATCGATAGGGCAATGGAGACGTCACCCCGCGAACGTTGAACGACCCAACCCCGGGTCGCCCCGGTGCGCTCGAACTGCGGCTGTAGCTGCTGAAGATCACCGGACGGGCTGGTTCGTGAGACATGGCTCGCAACCGAGGCACAACTGTCCACGCGATCAGGCCGCGAGCCCAGGCCTGGTCATGACTGGCAGGCTTCTGGCCGCACATTCGCGCCGGGGGCGTCCCGCTCCCTCCCTCGTTGTCGCGCGGGGGATTCATTCCCCGGTAAACCCGCCATGCTGCGGATTCACGCTGACTGGAGCGACTGCTATCCATCCCGCTGATGCCGGGTGTTCGTTGGACAACCCCTAGGGTGTCAGTAGAATCGTGGCCGAAACGTCGCCATGAATTCGCAACGAGATCCTGCAAATGCGCACGACCAAGTATTTTCGTCGTTTCAGGATGGAATTCGACTTGATGCATCAGTCGATCGCCAAGCCCGTCCTGCCGGAAGGATTTCAGTGGGTTGCCTGGCATCCGGCAATCCTGGAATCGCATGCCGAAGTTAAGTCGAGGAGTTTTGAGCACGAGATCGATACGCAACTATTTCGATCGCTCACGAATATCGAGGGTTGTCGACGACTGATGCGCGAGATTTCGCTGCATCATGAATTCGTTCCGGATTCCACGTGGTTGATTCGACACCAATTGAATCGGAACGATCCGGTCGAAAGCTGCGGCACGATTCAAGGCGTCAAACGCAGTCGCCTTGTGGGTGCGATTCAAAACGTCGGCACCGTGCCGGAACATCGGGGTCTCGGATTGGGTCGCGCCTTGGTGCTTCAATCCCTCTTGGGTTTTCGGCGAGCCCAGTTGTCTCGGGTCACGCTGGATGTGACCGCGAAAAACACGCTGGCTGTGGAACTCTATCAGTCGATCGGCTTTCGACTGATTCGCACGATGTACAAGGAGGTGCTCGTGACGCGGGAGCCTTCGATGGCGTAGAAGGGAGATTTTTGATTGAAGATTGGCGATTTTCGATTTGAAAACACGGGATCGATGCTTTCGCCAATATCAATTGCCCAGCCCCGCCCAAACCAGGAAACACGATGGTTCAAGATTTTCACACGGAAACGCTCGACAACGGCTTGACGCTCGTGATCGAGCCGATGAGCGAGGTCCAGTCTGCGGCATTTACTCTGATGGTCCCTTCAGGCTGCATCCTGGATCCCGTGGGAAAATGTGGGACCACCGCCGTGCTGTGCGACTTGATCGTTCGCGGTGCCGGGGGACTCGATAGTCGGCAGTTGTGCGCGGCCTTGGACAATCTTGGCGTCCAACGGTCCGAGTCGATCCGCACGACGCACTTGGTGTTCAGCGGAGCCACGCTCGCCAACAAACTTGCCGATACGCTTCGCATTTACGGCGACATCGTGCAACGGCCGACGCTGCCTGAAAACGAATTCGACGCGGCCGTCTCAGGTGTTGCTCAATCGTTGATGTCGTTGGAAGACGAGCCGCGACAGAAACTGTTTCTGGAACTTCGGAAACGTTGCTACGACGCGCCTTGGGGTCGGTCTCCCGATGGCGAGTTGAAAGACTTGGAAACGCTGACTCACGCCGACGTGCTCTCGCAATTCGAACGCTTCGTGCGTCCCAACGGCGCGATCCTCGGCGTGGCGGGCCGCGTCGATGTGAACGAAATCAGCAAAGCGGTTTCGGAAACATTCGGCAATTGGGCAACCCGTCCCGACCCCACGATTGAAACAACGCCGCACCTCGGACCACACGATCACATCGAGCACGACTCGACTCAAACGCACATCGCCATCGCCTACAACACCGTGCCGTTCAAACACGAGGACTATTACGCGGCATGGGCCGCCGTGGCCGTCCTCAGTTCGGGAATGAGTTCTCGGCTGTTTACGGAAGTCCGCGAAAAGCGAGGTCTGTGCTATTCGGTGTATGCCACAATGAACACGCTGCCCGACGAGGCCCGCGTCTTCTGCTACGCCGGCACGACGAATGAGCGAGCCCAAGAGACGCTCGACGTGACGGTCGCCGAATTACGACGACTGAGCGAGGGCATTGGCGAGGACGAATTGAAGCGTTGCAAGGCGATCGCCAAAAGTGCGCTGGTGATGCAACAAGAGTCGACGTCCGGGCGTGCAGGGTCGGTGGCTCGCGATTGGTTTCAACTCGGACGCATCACGACACTGGAAGAAGTGCGGCAAGAAATCGAGGATCTGACGACTGAGCGAGTTCTCGATTACGTGCATCGCTTTCCGGCGGAAGACTTCACGATCGTCACGGTCGGCCCCAAAGCGCTTGATCTGCCGCGCTAATTCTGCATGCATGTCTAGGCAACCTGCAAAGGCGTGGGCACGCTCCGCAGCTTGGTACTTATGTTGAGCTGCGGGATCGCAGGGTTTGCTGCAAATCAGTCAATTGCGCGGCGAGTTCGTCGATTGATTGTTGCAACAGGCTCGGCAATGAACTCGCCTCTTCGCCAAGGAGTTGTTGCAACAACTGAATCTGCTCGGCTCGTCCTTGTTTCAGGCCCTCGTCTCGTGCGCTGTTGAGTCGCCATTGAGCATCCCGTTCCGCCTTTTCTCGCTGGTCGTACATCATTCGATCCTCGGTTTTGGCCGCGATGGTTTCGATCACCGTTATTGCATTCTGAAATTCGACGCCCGGCAACAACTCGCGCAATCGAGCCGCTTCATAACTATTGGCGTACAGAAAGAAAAAGGACCATTGCTCGATTTCACTCGCGTCACGAATCGTAGCCTCGCTCAAATCGTATTTCGGAAACTCCACCGTATGCACTTCGATCGAGTCGGGAATCTCGCATTCATGTTCAGGGTCCGCCAGGCGGAATCGGTGGTGTGGGGCCGCGTCGTCGCGAAACAGAACATGGCCCAGCAAACAGATTGAAATCGACGGTCGCAATCGGACGTAGTCCTCGCCGGACTCAAGTTGGTCCGCGTACATCGTACACACGTAATAGACGATCCTATTCAATAGCCCCGCCACCGCCGATACCTGCATTTCGATGTTCAGCCAGCGTCCAGCAATGTCACGGGCTCGGATGTCGAGCACGACGAGCTTGTCGTCTGCGAATTCCTGAAAACTAAATGGGTTGACAATTTCCACCTGCTCGATCGGCCGCCTGAGCCTGAGGATCGCGTTCAACAAGCCGATGAGGATTTTGACATTCTCCGGGCTACCGAAGAGCCTTTTAAATACAAAATCGATGGTCGGTTTGATTCCCAACATTTGTTCGGTCTCAGGAAGAGTTGCGCTGCATCCTAAAACAGTCCCGCGATCGGAACTCCATGCTGAACCAGTCTGCGTGGGCGGTTGAGCGTGTCGTGATATTCCGTGGCCGGATTGATTCCCACCGCGTGATGGATCGTGGCGAGCAGGTCGTATGGATGTACGGCGTCCAGCTTCGGCCAGCCCCCGTGCCGGTCGGATTCGCCATAGACCTGACCCGGTCGAACTCCGCCGCCTGCAATCAAAAAGCTGTAACACTCGGGCCAGTGGTCTCGACCGCCCGGGCCGACGTTGTTTGTCGTCGGAGCGCCGATCTTCGGCGACCGTCCGAATTCGCCGATCGCCACCACCAGCGTGCGTTCCAATAAACCGCGCTGAGCCATGTCTTCAATCAACGCGGACAGGGATCGATCAAAAACCGGGCAACGGTGATCGCGGAGCATCGGGAAGTTGTTGCGATGCGTATCCCAAGAACCGTCCGGACCCGGCGCCGGTTCGTCATCGGACCGAGCCGGCCAAGTCACTTGCACGAAGCGCGTGCGAGCCTCGATCAATCGTCGTGCCAACAAGCAACTCTGCCCAAACTTCGTCATGCCGTAACGATCACGCAAAGCGACCGGTTCGTCTTCCAATCGAAAAGCGTTGACGGCGGCACCGGTTTGGATCAGCGACAATGCGGACTCGTAGTAAGCCTGGAATGGGGCCGTCGCATCGGTGCCGGTTCGCCGCGCCGTTGCCGCTTGAGTCTCGATCACCCCTCTCAGATCGACTCGTGCTTGCAGCCGATCCAGCGTTACGTTTTCCGGGAGCGCGAAGCCTTCCAGCCGCAGCGGCTTCGTCGGGTCGTCATACATGCCGAACGGATCGAAGGCACCGCCGAGCAATCCCGCAGATTGCCCGACACCGATGACTCGTCCTTCCTTGACCGGCGCGCCCAAGGCGACATTGCTGAACCGCCCAGTCCGACCGGGACGATACTTCGCGACCACCGCGCCCAAGGACGGCAAGTCCTCGCGAGACGGCGGCACGGCCAATCCCGTCGGCGAAAAGTTTTGCGGATCGTGACCCGTCATCAGCATGTATTGAAGTGGACTGCACCATCGATGTTCCCATTCGGTGCACCGCGTCCCAGATTGAACACAGGGATTCGTGGCGTGGCAGATTCGCCATGCAAAAGCCTGGGCTGGGACGCGCTTAACAGTTGCGGGGCAGCCGGGTTTGGCGTGGGGGGATGCGTAGCAGGATGACGACTTCGCCCCGAAGTCCGTTCACACTTGGAATGTCGGACTCTTCCCGGTGAAATGCCGCCACGCCCGGATTGCCGGTCACGTCATAATCCAGCAATTATGCTAGGTCGTTTCCATTTTGATTGTCAGCTCGGTCACGAACAGCAATTGCGAGGCTTTTCAGCGAATCACCATCATCGTCCCCAAACTGAAATCCGTGGCTGATGATGGTGGCACCAGTAATTGTTTGGTTCGAGAAAATGTCGACGGCTTCGTTGAAGGAGATACAACTCAGCAGCGTCCGGTCCTCGCACAGTTCCACAGCGCGGGCGAGTGCCGTGTTGCCGTGCGTTTTGCGGATTCGTCTTGGGCTCCTGCGGGTAACGAGTGATTCAAGCCAGGCTTTAAGCAACATGGTGTCGATCCTGACGAACGGGGTACGTCTCGTGTGCATATACGTGATCCAAACCCTACTGTGGTCAGTTCGCTTTGACCATCGTACGGTCGAACAATGTCGCCGTCGCCTTCGAAAATGCATCGACCCTAGCCTAGCCTATGATTACTTGACAGATTGAAAGGCTAACTCCGCAGGCAATCGGCGGACTTCATCGTTGCCACGGGCAAGGACGATCAAATGTTCGCGGTTACCGGTATAGTCCCGTCGAAGCAAGGTCAATTGGCAAACCCAAATTGCAGAGCGCGCGTTTGCAACAAAGCTGATGCGCAATTCGCGAGTCATCACGAACCGGTTCGTCGTCGCGACTCCAGGTCCCAGAGTTCAGCCATTCGGTCCGCGACGAATTCGATTCGAAACCGTTCGAGAATGCGTTGGCGAGCGGTTGTTGCGAGCCAACTCCGACGCGACTCATCGTTTCGCAATCCGTCGATCGCATTTGCCATCGCCTGTGGATCATGCGGCGGAATGAGCACGGCGGCGGCGTTCCCCAGCATTTCGCGCGTGCCGCCGACATCCGTCGCCACGATCGGCAACCCCGAAGCGGCGGCTTCCAAGAGGACTCGGCCGAATGGCTCCTGCTTGGCGGCGTGCACCAGGATGTCGGATTCGTTCATCAGCCATGGAATGTCTTCCCGATAGCCCAGCCGATGCAGCTGACCCTTCATGCCGGCGTCTTCGAACACTCGCGAGATTTGACGCTCGAATTCGATGCTTTCGTCCTTTTGCGAATACCGTTCGCCGACCATCACGAAATCGATCTCAGCGCTCGGCCCCAACAACGCCGCCGCTTCCGCCAGCGTATCCAGTCCCTTCCGCAAGCCGATTTGACCGACCGACAAGGCGAGGAATCGCGATCCTCCCCACAGGACACTCGACGCACGGCGCGAATCCAATTCGTCGGCAAGCCGACCGGTTCGCGGTCGTGGGGCGAAGCGCTCGCAGTCCACGCCGTTTCGCAACACAGTAATGCGATTTGCAGCGAATCCCTGGCCGATATGGGCGTCGGCGGTGGCCTGCGACACGGCAATCAGGCGATCGTTTTGGTTTAGATCACGTACGACCGCCTGGCTGACTCGCAGGATGTCTCGGACGTGGGCCACTCGACAGCAACTGAACTTCGCGCCCAGCGCCCCCGTCAGTCGGCCCATGGACAGGCTGTTCGCGTGCAGAATGTCCGGAACCACGCGTGCCACATGTTGCCCAAGTCCCTGCAACGCCGACTCACGTGGCAGCCGAGTGCCAAGCTCGTCTCGTAGCGAGAATTCGATCGTTTCAATGCCAATCGCGTGCAAGGAATCCGATAGCGGTCCGGCACCGGGAACCAGTGCGAGAAACTCAAACCCACTTCCGTGCAGCCGCTGGAGCACGGCCAACATCGAGTGCTCGCCGCCGTTCAGGGTTGTGTATTCGAAAAGTATGAGGATTCGACGCATGTCATGAACGCAACGAAGCCCGACACCGCGAAGGCATCGGGCTTCGAATACTGAATGATCGATGGAACGTCTTATTGGATTTCAAGCAATTCGACTTCAAAAATCAGTGCCGAGTTCGCGCCGATCTTGGCTCCGGATCCGCGTGTGCCATAGGCCAAGTCCGGCGGAATGAACAATTTCCATTTGGACCCAACGGGCATCAACTGCAACCCTTCAACCCAGCCCTTGATGACTTGACCGACACCAAAAGTCGCCGGCATTTTGCGATCGACCGAGCTGTCGAACACGGTGCCGTCGAGCAGCGTTCCGTGGTAATGCACTTTGACGGAATCGCTGGCTTTGGGCTTTGCTCCCGTACCCTTCTTGAGAATTTCGTATTGCAGTCCGCTCTTGGTCGTGGTGACGCCTTCCTTCGTCTTGTTTTCGGCGAGGAACTTGTCGGCAGCCGCTTGATTCACTTCGCCGGCTTTTGCTTCTTCGGCTTCCTTCTTGGCTTGCAACTCTTTGGCCATCGCGTTGAACGCCTCCCGAATTTCTGCTTGAGTAATCTTCGAATCTTTCTCGCCCAACGCGTCCTTGATTCCCTGAATGAACAGGTCGAGATCGATCTCCAAACCATCTCGCGTCAGGCTGCCGCCCACGTTGAACCCGATGCCGTAACTGACTTTGCCCTTGATCGTTCCCAGCGGGCCGGCTGGTGCCTTGGCTTCAGTTTTCTTTACCGTCTTTTCTGCCTTGGCGGGTGCCTTCTTGCCGGGAGTTTTCTCGGCATCGTCCTGCGCGAGAACGACCAAGGCACACATCAACAGCGCACAGAGGGAGAGTCCCACGTGTTTCATTGAACAACCTTTCGACCAGTGCGATAACTGCGGGGGGACGCACCGAACTCCCCGAAACGGCGAATTTGCCGACGCCTGCAACGTGACAACGGTTGCGAATTCGTGCCGAGAGTCCAGTCTCGCGGGGCCGGAGTCAAGCGACGCGGAAAAATCAGCGACGGAAGCCCTCGGTGGCGTCTAAAACGTCAGCAGGCAATAGACATTGATCGTGCGTTGAATTGCCGAAACTCGCGTCGCAAAGTCCTCGAAGTGCTCGACACCCATGCGGACTCGAAATTCGGTCATGTGGTCGAGTTTCAGTCGCATTTCCGCGCCATAGCCGCCTTCGTGAAGTTCATTCAGGTTGTACAGAATGAAGCCGTCGTTTCGCACGGCGAATGTTTGCTGCCCGGCCCAGCCATACAGCATCACGGTGACGGGGTCGCGAGTCAGATACAGGCGGCCTTCGGCGGACCAAAAACTCTGCTGTCCCAGCCCAATTTCCTCGTCCGAATAAATGTAGTAGGCGTAGGCCTCGCCGCCGAAAGTCGTGTCATTGAATTCGGCAAACGTCAACGCCACTTTCGGAGTGAATTGGTATAGCGTCACAACGGGGGCATAGTCTTCGTAGTGCGAAACATACATCTGCAACCCCGCTTCCCAGCGGCCGGTTTCATACTGAGACATCCCGGCGAACAGCACCCAACCGTTGTCCGATAAGTCGTCCGACGAATCGATAACATGCGCACCCAAACGCGTTTTGCACGCGTCACCCAGATAGTAGGACCAGGCACCGACAAGATCCGTCTGCGTCACGGCAGAACCATCCTTAAAGCTGATGTCGAGGTACTCGGCCGCGATCTCGAATTCATGTTTTTCGTGGGAGAGAAACGAATACAGCCCCCACATGTGCCCGTGGTCCTTGAGGGACGCGTCGTAGCCCAAGTCCGAGTAATACGGCATCACCGAGAAGTTGAACGGGGGTTGCATATTGGCGGTCGGAATCGGCGGATAGAAATCGGCCTGACGCCAGCGCTGATCCAGCGACGGATGCGGCGGAACCTGCGATGGCTTCCCGTCCAACAACGGATGTTGAGCTTGTACGATCTGCCCAAATTGCTGAGGCATCGCCGCAAAACTCGGATCAGCTGTTTCATAAACCGGATGGACTTGCGGCAGGCCCGGCGAAACTTGAGGTGGCGGCCAGCCCTGCGGGATTGCTTGCCCGAGCACCGTTCCTGGAACGCAGGCGGCGAATATCATCAGCACAAGCGAAGGCAGCGCGTGCGATTCGAACACCGTTCGGCGGTGCTGCGATGTCCCAGGACGTTCAATCGCATGTGCAAGTCGAGAGAATCTTCGCATGGTGGTGTGGGCGCGAAAATGGAGTGAACGGATTGAAGACGTGGGGTGCTTCGAATCCAGGATGAGAACTCCGCGCGCCAAGACTCGACCGGCGCAACGGAACCGTCGTTCCTGAATGTCGACACTTTACAACTCGTACCATTGACATAATCCGGAAAGCCGTTGTGTCCGATCGAGAAAACACCGCCGACCTACCCAAAGGGCCTGGAAATCACTGTCGTCGTCGAGTTTGTTCTCCGCGATCTGCTCATTTCGGCGAAGCCAGTAACACGTGCTTGCGGGAGTCGTGGCTGAGCGCGTACAGATTGTCCAATCAAGACGAACTGGCGATCACCACTTCGGACGCCAGGATGAAACAATCCCTCTATTCCAATGCCGAAGTTGAGTGAGCGATCGAAGCAAACCTACCCAACACTACGGACGAGAGATCACATGAAGATTCGGAACATGGATTGTCGCACCGCGTTGATTTTGGCGTGTCTTGGCGTGTTGACGCTGTTTCCTGGATCGGCGATCGCGCAACGAAACCTCAAGGACATCCCCAACCCCGACCCAGAGTTGGAACGCAAGACGCTGCAACTTGCGGACGGTTTCGAGATCAACCTCTTCGCGGCGGACCCGATTCTTGCTAAGCCGATTCAGATGAACTTCGACCCGCAGGGACGATTGTGGATCGCCAGTTCTGAGACCTACCCGCACATCAAGCCCGGCGAAGTCGCGAAGGACAAGGTGATTGTGCTGGAAGACAAGGACGGCGACGGCAAGGCCGAAACGACTCGCGTGTTCGCGGATGGACTGCTGATTCCGACCGGCATCGAACCGGGAGACGGTGGCGTGTATGTCGCCAACAGCACCGAGTTGCTGCATCTGTCCGATACGGACGGCGACGGCAAAGCAGACAAGACGCGAGTCGTCCTGTCGGGCTTCGGCACGGAAGATACGCACCACATCCTGCACACGTTGCGCTGGGGACCAGAGGGTCTGCTCTACTTCAATCAATCGATCTATATTCACAGCCATATCGAAACGCCGCACGGCGTCCGCCGCCTGAACGCCGGCGGCATCTGGCAGTTCCGCCCCGAGACCATGCGGCTCGACGTTTACGCTCGCGGCTGGGTGAATTCTTGGGGTCACCATTTCGACGCGTGGGGACAATCGTTCGTCACCGACGGTGCCGGCGGCCAGGGCATTAATTACGGCGTGCCCGGGGCTTCCTACCAAACCGCGTACGGAGCCAAGCGATTGTTACCCGGCCTGAATCCGGGCAGCCCCAAGCACTGCGGGCTGGAAGTCGTCTCGGGCCGACATCTTCCCGAAGAGTGGCAGGGTTCGATTCTGACCAACGACTTTCGCGGGCATCGCGTGTGTCGATTCGTGCTGACCGACGAAGGCGCCGGCTATGTGTCTCGACAACAACCGGAACTCATCAAGACGAATCATGTGGCCTTTCGGCCGATCGACATCAAGATGGGACCGGACGGAGCCATCTACATTGCCGACTGGTACAACCCCATCATCCAGCACGGCGAAGTCGACTTCCGCGATACTCGGCGAGACCACACGCACGGCCGCATTTGGCGCGTCACTTACAAGGGTCGGCCCGTTCTGAAACGTCCGCAGCTTGTCGGCGCCAAGGTGGAAGACCTCGTGGCCAAGCTCACGTCGCCGGAAGAATGGACTCGTCGCAACGCCAAGCGAGTCATCAAAGAACGCTACGACGCATCCGCCTTGCATCCGATGTCGTCCAAGCCGGACAACGACGGGCTCCGACCGCACGAACGCATCACGCAATCGCTCGATCTTGTCCAACAGCTTTACGCCAATCCGGAGCCGCACGAAGAGCAACACTTGCTGGAGATTCTATGGACGAATCAGGCCATCCGTCGACCGCAGCCGCAGTTGTTGAGCCAACTACTCAATGCCACCGACTTTCGCGTGCGGGCTGCTGCAACTCGTGTGATCGGCCACTGGTACGAAGACATTCGCAACCCGTTGGAATTGTTGGCCAAGCGAGTCGCCGACGAGCATCCACGCGTGCGACTGGAGGCCGTGCGAGTCTTGGGGCAAGTGCCGCAAGCCCGTGGCGTTGAAATCGCCATGCGGGCGTTGGAGCAACCGGTCGACGCGTGGCTGGACTACGCCTTGTGGCTGACGGCTCGCGAAACGCAGCAACATTGGCTGCCGGCGTTGCAGGCTGGAAAACTGTCCTTTGGCGGCAGCGCGGATCAACTCACGTTCGCGGTGAAGTCGATTGGTTCGCCCACGGTTGTCGCGCCACTGATCCAATTGGTCAAAGACCGCAAAGTCGCCGCCGACCGACAAGCCGAAGTCTTGGGCGTGATCGCGTCGATCGGCGGTCCAGGGGAACTCGACTTTGTCGGGTCGCGAGCGTTGGAAAACGGGATCGCAAAGCCTGACCGCGCGACAATACTGGCCAGCCTGGAATCGGCTGCGGTCACTCGCAACGTCCGCCCAGCCGGCGCCCAGGTGTTGGCAGCTCGGTTGATGGCGAGCAGCGACGTCGAAGTCCAAGCCTCCGCCGCGCGATTGGTCGGATTGTGGAAGATCGAAGCGCAACGAGACGCCGTCGAGAAACTTGCCGAGGACGACAAGCAACCCACGCATCTGCGCATCGCCGCGATTGCCGGCTTGCAAGGACTTGGTGGTTCGCCAAGCGCCTGTGCCATCCCCGAACTGATCCATGCCAATGACGCGGCGGTGAGTCTGGCTGCCATGCGCGCGTTTATTGCAATGGACAAAACCGCGGCGGTTTCGGACGCGGTGACGTTTCTGAAGACTGCCGACATCGTGCGGGCCGAAGCGATCTTCGCGCAGTTCCTGGAAAACAAGTCCGGCGCACCCGTGCTCGCCAAAGCACTGAACGGCAAGACGTTGCCTGCGGACGTGGCGAAAGTCGGTTTGCGTGCCGTCAGTGCGTCCGGTCGCAACTATGCCGGTTTGATCGCGGCGTTGACCAAGGCCGGCGGAATCAGCAGCGGCCCGAAACAACTCTCACCCGCCGAGATGGCGGCGATGGTCGAAGCCGTGCAAACCAATGGCAACGCGGTCATCGGAGAACGCGTTTTTCGGCGAGCGGACCTGAACTGCCTCAAGTGTCACGCCATCGGTGGAGCGGGTGGGCGCGTCGGTCCCGACATGATCAGCCTCGGCTCCAGCGCCCAAGTCGATTACATCGTGGATGCGTTGCTGATCCCGAGCAAGGCCATGAAGGAAGGCTACCAGACGGTCGTTGTCGAGACTCTTCGCGGTCGGGTCCACACGGGCATCAAGCTGCGGCAGACCAAGGACGAGCTTTTTCTGCGAACCATTGAGGACCAGGAAATCACAATCCCGGTCAAGTCGATTGAAGAGCAGGTCAACGGCACGTCCATGATGCCGGTCGGCCTCACGGACAAGCTGACACAGGACGAGTTTGTGCATCTCGTCCGCTTCTTATCGGAGCTGGGCAAGGTGGGCGGGCAATCGATCGGCGGCAACATCGTGGCTCGGCGATGGCGAATCATGAAAGACACACCGGAAGCGGCGTTTCGATTACGCCGCACCAGTTACGACACGGCGGCCACGGAAGACCCGGCCTACACATGGTTGCCCGCCTACAGCACGGTCGCTGGATCCCTGCCGGTTGAGGAATTGCCGAAACTCACGGTGCAAGGTCGACCCAACAAGGTCGCATTCGCTCGCTGCGACTTTGAAGTCACGACAGCCGGTGAATTCAATTTTCAGTTTGGCAAAACCAAGGGGCTGACGATGTGGTTGGACGGCAAGCCGGCGGAATTGGCGGACAACATTGTCGTCGAGTTGGCCAACGGCTCGCACTCGTTGACATTCGCCGTAGACGGCGGGCGAAGCGAGGACTTAAAAGTCCAACTCAAGGGCGGCACCGGCGTGGGGCGCTTCGGGATCGGGAAGTAAACTGATTCATTCCGGTCCGTCCTACGTTTGAAGGCGTACGCGCGTCCAAGATGTCGAATCGCGTGCGCCTTCGTCGGCTGACGGTAGTTATTCTCGCCGCGCCAAATAATGGCACTTTTGTTCGTTTAACCGCACGCCGCAGGCACGCGCGTTT
>JAQBZS010000096.1 GCA_027622115.1 Planctomycetota bacterium
GTTGCCTTGGTCACGGAGTTCTTCGAGCGTTGCCAGCAAGCGAGCCGTGTCCCGAGGATGGAGGCCGATGGTCGGCTCGTCCAGCACATAGCACGCGCCGAGCAATCCGGCTCCGAGACACGACGCCAGCCGAGCCCGTTGGAACTCACCACCGGACAACGTGTTGGAAGGGCGGTCGAGCGAGACGTAGTCCAACCCAACTCGAAGCAAGAACTCCAACCGCCGAGCCACCTCGGGCAGAGTCTGTTTCGCAACCGCGGCGACTTCCTCGGACGCCGCGTCGAGTTTTGTGTCCATTACGTCTCGCACAAAGGCATGCGCGAGCGACACCGATAGCGCGGTGAGTTGCGGCAGCGACTTGCCGGCAAATGTGACTCGCCGGGCGAACGGTCCAAGTCGCTCGCCCTCGCATTCCGAGCAAACGACTTGCGTCTCCGCAGCGTCGGCTGGACCATCGTTGCCCTTTGCGGCGAGTCGCTTGGAATTAGCACCAGTGGAACCCCCTCCGTTCGCGGACGAGACCACGCCGAGCCCCGTGCAAACGGCGCAAGCCCCGTAGGGGCTGTTGAAACTGAACGTTCGCGGCTCCAAGTCGGGAAAACTCAACGAGCAGGTGGGGCACGCGAACTTGGTGCTGTAGAGTTGGTCGTGCCAAGTGTCGTCGTCTTGATGCGTGATCACACATTTCCCGTCGCCGTGTCGGATCGCCAGATCCACCGACTCTTGCAGTCGACCTTGGATCCCATCTTTCACGATAATTCGGTCTACAACGGCTTCGATGTCGTGCGGTTTGGTGGCGGCTAATTGCGGCGGATCGGCGGCGTCCACGATTTCGCCGTCCACGCGAGCCCGCACGAAGCCGTCGCGAGCAATTTTGGCGAACACGTCCCGATGGGCGCCTTTCCCACCGCGAACCACCGGGGACAAGATCATGACCTTGCGGCGATCGTCAAACGCCAGAATCCGGTCGACGATTGCCTGGACGCTTTGGCTCGACACAGGTCGTCCACAATCCGGGCAGTGTGCTTCGCCCGCACGTGCGTAGAGCAATCGCAAGTAGTCGTAGATTTCCGTGGTTGTGGCCAGCGTGCTGCGCCGCGCGACGGAACCGACGCGTTGGTCCACGCAAATCGTGGGTGGCAGACCGTCGATGCCATCGATGTCCGGCCGTTCCAACTGATTCAGAAATTGGCGGGTGTAGGTCGACAGACTTTCGAGATACCGTCGCCGACCCTCGGCGAAGATCGTGTCGAACGCCAGCGAACTCTTGCCGCTGCCGCTGACACCGGTGATCACCACCATTCTGTCGCGCGGGATTTCGACATCCACGTTGCGTAAATTGTGAACGCGAGCCCCATGTATGGAAATGACGTCCGGCATCCGAATCGATTCTATTAAGTGCACCATCAAAACTGCTGTATTCCGGATGATCGATGAACTTGACCACGATTGCGATCCCGACGATCCCCAACCATGAACTAATACTTTGCAACAGCCGCCGCGTATGGGAAGGTGAAAATCACCGTTGTCCCCTGAACAGCCAGTCATAATTGAAATCGCCCATGTGGCTTCGCAGTCGAAGTGAAACGCAGTCCGCCCGATTTCCGCCGACAGCCCCGATTCGCGTGGGAGTTGTGGGGGCGGGTTTCGTATCCAGCTTCCATCTGAAAGCAATTCAGCAGGTGCCCGGGGCTCGGGTTGTCGGAATTGCCGACATCATTCCCGAACGCGCTGAACAGCAGGCAACACGGTTCGGCATTCCACGACACTACGCTTCGCTCAATCAATTGCTGGAAGATGACTTCGACGTATTGCATGTGGCGACTCCCGGAAACACGCACTTCGAATTGGCGCTCGCGGGGCTGCAAGCTCGACGTGATGTCTTCGTTGAAAAGCCTTTTACGCGAACCGTGGCTCAAGCCGATCAACTCGCCGGTGAGGCTGAGCGTCAAGGCAGACGATTGCTCGTCGATCACTCGCTGCTGGGAGATCCGCGTCTTGCCAAAGCTAGGCGGTCAGTGGCAAGCGGGGCCATTGGGCGAGTCCAATCCGTGCAAGTGTTTCGGTGTGGCAAGCCTCCCGAACGAGTCCCCAAGCGAGCACCGTACCCCGATGTGGGCGACCCGATTCGCGAAGTCGGCGTCCATACATTTTATTGCATAAGTTCGCTTCTCGGCGACATCCAAGACATACAGATGTTTGCACGGAAAACGGGCTTGCAGACAGACCTTGATTTGGACGAGTGGTCCTTCAATCTCGAATGTGAACGCGGCTTAGCACACATTCAGCTCTCGTGGAACGGCCCATCGCACCAAGTGATCAACATTCGGGGTGACGAGGGGCAACTGCGAGTCGACTTGTCTTCGGGACTTATGCTGCGTCGCCGCAATTGGCCCGGCTCCAAAAAGTTTCAACTCACGCTGAATCCGATCTTCGAAGCCGCGTCGAGTCTCTGGCAGGTCTGCACTCGCGTTGCCGGTTATCTCGTCGGCAAATCGAAGTGGTACGAGGGCATCCACGAATTCATTCGATTGTACTATTCAAGTCTTCGAGCCGGAGACCCGATGCCGATCGATTATGCCAGCGTTCGCAACGTCGTTGGATGGATTGAACGACTGGCGGACTTGATCGAGAACGAACGCGGTGGCAGCGGCGTGCATCATGAATCAGAACCCGGCAACGGCCAGCAACGTAGGCAATTCGGGCATCAGGTGTCCGTCCTCGAAGAGGGCTCTTGACGACGGACGTTTGCACGACCCCGTTCGCAGTTCACAAGAAAAGTCGACTCTCATGGGAATCCCTGACGAACACACAGAGGCATCGCTAGGATCCGGCAAACAATGCCGCCGCCAACGAATTTCAATGGCCAAGAAGATCCTGTACTCGGCGATTATCATCACGGCGATCATTGGAATCCTTGAATTGGGCGGAAGGTTCCTGCTGCATGTCGGGCCGGCGCAGTTCGTTACGTCGGATGGTGACGCTGTCGATTGGCTGCAACGGCACGATGAATTCGCTCGTGCCAAGCCCGACTTGAATTGCCGACTGTTGGGCGGTGAGTTCAATGTGGAGGTGATTACCGATCCGGACGGATGTCGCGTTCAAACTCATGAAGTCAACAGCCGACCTTTCGACGTGGAAGTCTTAGTCGTGGGCGATTCGATTTCATTCGGATGGGGAGTTGAGTTCGAGCAGACGTTTGCACGGACCATCTCGCGAAGCGCGTCCATCGCACTCGGCACCGAGACGGGTCCAGCCTCGGTTTCGCTAGTCAACCTGTCCTGTCCGGGGACGGGTGTGAACAGCCAGAGACACAGGCTGGAGCAGTATCTCGACGAACATCCAGCGGACGGAAAGGCAAGGGTCGTCGTGTGGACTCTGTTGTTGAACGATGGATACGGCGGCGGAAACGATCTCATCGAAACGGCACGTGAGATCCAAAACAACCGCGAACGAGCGCTACAAGCTGACCGAAATTCGGTGGCTGCGACATCTCAAAGCCAACCGGGCACGGCCACTCAGTCAAGGCTGTATCAATTCAAGAGTTGGCTGGGAAAATATTCCGTGTGCTATGAGATCGGCATGCGGCTCGCAGGTGGGAGCGTCCGCCGCTTGGTGCCCAAAAAGTTGAACGCACAGGATCGCGTACTGCTCGATCAAAACTGGTTGCTGTTGCAAGGTGAACTTGAAGCGGCCCGATTGTTGTGCGACCGGTATAACGTCGGCCTCATCTTTGGGTATTACCCGTACTTTCACGACGTTTCCAGCGACAGTGAGAGGACATTCAACAAGCTGCAAGAGTCTCTGCCGACCCAGGCAAAACTTGTCTCATTATTGCCGGCTTTGCATAGCGTCCGGAATACCTATGTGTTTCCTCGCGACGGACATCCGAATGCAATCGGACACGCAATGGTCGCTCTAACGTATGCGCCCTATGTCGTTCGAGAACTTAGGACGCGTGCAGAATCAACTCCCCGAATTGATAAGTAGGCCGGAACAAGTTCTGCGCAGTTCCGACGGTCGATTCAGCCGTGAAGCGGCGAAAGCATATAGCAGTTAAGAATGAAAACGCGATTCAGCGGCGAAAGCATCGCAGCCTCCATTGCTACCCGAAATTAGATTCAGTCCGGTTGGCGGCTGTCATCCACGACAAGTCCCGCAGACACGTGTAACCGCTCGTTGCTGATGCTCAGCGAAGCGTAGCCCGCATCAACCAATCCCAGGGCCTGCTCGACACGGACCAGCCGTTGCTCGCCGGCGCCGTTGACCTTGCCAAGTCGACGCGTTTGCTCGGCGAAGAAACCGCGATTTTGGGCGACGAATTCGCGGACTGCCTTTACGTTGACAAACAGCACGTGGCCGGCATCCGGAAATCGGTCCTTGCGGATTGCGTCGAGCGCGGATCCGGCGACGGGTTCCGGCGGCAGTTGCAGGAAGGGTTCGACGACGCGGCGATTGCTGGACACGGCCAGATACCGTGGGCCGATCGCGGTCGCCAATTCGTACGCGTTCAGATTCTCGATCCACTTCATGGATGGGTGGTCCGGTGAATTCGTGACGGCTCGCGCAGGCCGATCCGGAAACGTGGAACTGTAGAACACGGACAACGCCACCAGTCCCATCGACAAGCCCTGATCGAAAGCACGACGAACCTTCCGCCCTGCAGGACGATCCGACGGCGGAATCTCGACCGCCAACACGCCTTCAACCGGTGACACATCAAGTTGCAGATTTTGTCGCGGCACAACGTACATCCCCCAGTTTGGCGGAAGTTGGTCGATCAATTCGGAAGGCTTCATCCCGAGGACATTCAATCCAATTTGTTCGAATGCTTGTCCCTGTTTCTCCGGTGCGTGTTGAATTGCGAAGTGATACGCCGCGCCCAAGTCGTGTCGCCCCGCCACTGCAAGCAAGGCATTGGCCGGCACATGGGCCAAGAATTCGGGCCGACCGCCAATCCGCTCGACAACCCGCGTCCACGCTTCGGGGGCGTTCTTCGAGTCGTAGTCCGCCAGCAATTCGACACCCAGTCCACGACCGAGTCGCAACCCGGCTCCGAGCCATCGGCATCTGTGCCACGCATCGCGAAAGACTTTGTGCTCGGACGACTTATTGGGCTGGCGATCGATCGACGCATCCCAGGCTCGCGGGTTGACGAATACCGTGGCGACGTTCGCAGTCGACAATGCGTTTCGCGCGGCCTGATAAGCGGGCAAATCGGCAAGCGACTTGCCGAGCTTCGCACCGTTGGAACGCGCCGCGAATCGGTCGATGGTCGACTTCACGACGGGTTCGTAATCGGACAACACGAAGATGCGGCCCAAACGCGCGAAATAGACGATCTCGTGCGCCGCTGCCTTCGTGCGACGAGTGTATGTGTGACCGTTATGAGTGAGCACGGTGAATTCGCCGCTCTTGTCGGTTTTCTGCCAGACGGTCACGAAATGTTCCAGCACGCCTGCATTGACCGCTCGCGTCAAAAACAAACCTTTCGGTTGTGTCTCGGTCGGTGAAATTGCGAGCGCTACTGACTGCCCGAGCAAATCTCCGGCGAATTCTCGCGGCGGCTTCCCCACGACGGTTTCAACCCATGCGCTGGCCGTTTTCAATTTGCCGAACTCGCGGCTTTGGATCCAAGTTTTGTACATCGGCAACGACTGCACTCGCACCGCGAAGCCCGAGGACTGCAAGTCGTCCACATGCCGTCTCAAACCGTGGATTTCCAGGCACATCCCAACATTCGGCTCCAGCAGTGAAGTCAGCGGGAAATCAGCGTCCTGACTTCGGGCCAGGCCGGTCCAAGTCAGCAAGATCGTGATCGCAACCGGAAGCTTGAACATCGGGTCTCTCCTGCAATCCGCGGGTAAAGCGGGTGCGTTTCGGGTCGGGCGACAGCCGTTCCGGACGCTTATGTTGCTGGTGATTCTTGGAATGGAAGGACTTTGAACAAGAAACCCGTGGCCGACTTGACTCCGGATCCGATCGGCTTCAGGCCCTGCCCGAATTGTTCGATGCGGCCTGGGATCGTGTCCGCAAGGTTACGCAGAACCATCGGAGACTCGGCTTCAACAGGCAGTTGATTCGCTTCGACCGCAGCCGGCCTGAACAAACTGACTCCGTCTTGCACGAGTGTCGCGGTATCGGAGGCGACAAGTTGATAGGCCGCACTCGCATCGGACAGCAATTCACCGATCGGCGGCGAACTGGAGATGGCCCGCAATCGGCTTTCACTCGCCACGTGGCTTGCATCGTGCTTTGCCAACGCGTCGCCTTGCGGAGGATCGATTGGCCGATTCGCAACAATGGAAAGGACCGCCAAGACGATTCCCGCGAGCGCCACCACCGCCAGGACTGCCCGTTGGGATCGCCCAGAAACAAGATTCGCGAAACCGAGACGGACCGTTCGATGCGACGTTCTGTCCAGTTCGTTCGTCACGTCATTCGCCACGGCAAACAACACTGCATCGGCCAGATCGACTTCTGGAACCTGCGGTTTCCAGATCGAGATGAGCCGATTGATCAACTCAAATTCGTCCCACTTCCGGCGGCATTGAGCACATTGCTCGGCATGCGTTCGCAGCGTGTCGAGCCGGGCGGATTCAATGGAGCGCGGTTCCGCCACGCGAGGTTCCAGTGATTCCCGGACTTCCACGGCTTCACACAGTTGGCGATCAAACTTTGTGCAGTTCATTTTCCACCTCGGGACCGAGTCCGCGTCGAGTCAAGTGAACCGCCAATTGGGCTCGGGCTCGATGCAACCATGTCTTGACCGTGCCGTCTGGGCACCCCATCGCTTCGCCAATCTCGGCGATATTCAACTCTTGCTGATAAAACAAGATGAAACAGGTCTTGTAGTCGTCTCGCAGCTTGTCCAGCGCTATTTGGACTTCCTCGGCCACGTCATGGTCCATGGACGGTCGAGTTTCCACGGCCAATTCCGCCGCGATGTCACTCGGCACCGGACGCCGCGAACGTAACGCGATCGCTGTGCGGCACCGATTCGCGGCGATGGCCATGAGCCAAGGTCGGAAGGGTCGACTGGAATCAAACGACTTGAGACTGCGAAAGACCCGCACGAACACTTCCTGAACCACGTCTTCCGCGTCTTCTCGATGAGTCAGCATTCGAAGACACACGCTGAAGACGAGCTGCTGATATCGTTCGACCAACGCGCGCATGCCTGCATCGTCTCCGGAGAGAATCCGCTGAACCAAAACAGCGTCGTCCTCATTCACAAGCACCTCATCGCCACCACTAAACCACGAAATCGGCGTTCCACGACCGACAGTCAGGTTGGAAATCCGACCTTCAGGCGAGGATACCGGCGGCTTCGCGAATTGGTTTCACGCGTTCCGCGTTTCTTCGCTGTTTCCCCGCCACGAGAGCCCAAGATCCACTCAGCGGCGATAATAGCGATCGCTGTTCGATGCGGCTGCGTAATTGTCGTTCGCAACTTGCGTAAGACGCGGGGCACCACAGTCGATTGGCCACGAGGATCAGGTCGAGGCGTTCGAACGGCCACCGCTGGTCGCTGAGCGATTTGGCCGCCGATCATCAGCCGGTCATTCATGGCGGCGTGCCCGAGCCACCGGGGTTTGCTGGATTTTGGGCCAGTGGGCTCGCAGTTCCGGGAAATCCTGACTCGCCAGATTCTACGACTGCCCCAGGAATTCCGGCGGCACGTACAAACTCATCCGCACCTCGCCTAATAAGTCGCGTGGGACTTCGAACAAGGACTTCTTGAACGCGAGCGCTCGACGCGATTCTAGTTTCGAGGAATGGCATGCGGTACGATCCCGCCCTCTCGGACACGTTGACTCAGCAAACGCAAAACCGCCGAACAAGCTTTGGCCAGTCACGTAGTCCACAGGTCCACGGCAGCGTCAGAGGAATCCCATGATGGCTTTTTTCCCCGGTGTTTTCGAAGTGTTCAGCGTTGTGTTTTTGGGCGGCATGTTTTCCAGCGGCGGCTTGCTCGGCATGCCGCCCGGCGAACGCGATGCAACACTGGTTCGTTGCGTGGGTGAAGAGGCCATCATTTACGTGGAATGGGCGGCCCGAACCGCGGGCAAGCCCAATGGCAAGGGCATCGATGGCCTGGCTGCCGATCCCGAGGTTCAAGCCTTCGTCGCTGACGTCAAACGAGCCATCCTCACCGCGGTCCAGAAAGAATCCGGAGACAGCAATGATCCCGTCGAGCGGACTTTGGCCGAAGCCCTGCCGCCGATCGTGTTGTCCATCATCAATCGTCCGGGATGTTTGTCGGTCAGTTACGACGCTTCCAAAGTGAAACTCGACCCAGAGGTCGGCCCGAATCCGATCGCCTTCATTGCCGGTCTTCAAGTTACCATCGTTATCAACGCGGGCGATTCGGCCGATGAAGTTGCCAAGAACGCCCAGAAGATTCTGCAATTCTTGCCCGCTGAACTTCGTACCGAAAACATGCAAAAGCAACGGCTGCCAATTCCGCTGCCCGGCGGCAACCTCATGATTCATCGCCACGAAAACTACTTCATCGTGGGTTTCGGAGACGGCGCGATCGACAACGCGATCGCCGGAATCAAGCACGAACGCAAGGGACTCACCGCGAACAAGCGATTCAACGACGCCTTCAACGCCGTGAAACTCGATCGACTGTCGACCGTCTCATGGCTGGACGTCAAAGGCGTGCTGCAACGCGTGACAACCATCCTCGGCGACCAAGGCAAGATGGTGTCGCATATTTCCAAGGCCGTTGGTGCCGACGCCATCGAATCCATCGTGTCCGTGGTCGGTGTTACGGATGGTCAAGTCGACAGCCGCGCGTTCGTCACGACCGGCGGCAGCCTGCGTGGCATTCTGGCACTCGCGGCCGGACGCGCCATCAAGAATGAAGACCTAACGCATATTCCAATCGACTCGGACTTGGTGATTGCCTTCACGCTGAACCTGCCGAAAGTCCTTGAAGCCGTGCAACAAGTGCTGCAAGACATTGAGCCGGCTTCCGCGCAGTTCTTCGAATTGATGCTTGCCGCTGCCGAGGCGGAATTGGGGCTGTCGTTGAAAGACGATGTGTTTGCAGCATTGGGCGACGTGTGGACGATCTACGACTCGCCGTCCGCCGGGGGGGTCTTGGTCACGAGCCTCGTTGCCGGCGTGGAAGTCAAGAATGCCGAGAAGGCGTATCGAGTCCTGTCGCAGCTCATGCGAGTCCTCAAGGCTAGCCTCCCGGGGGATCGGGGAGGACGTCGGGGTCGCGGCGTGTTTCTCGGGGAGCACAAGTTCGAAGATCGAACGATCTATTACATCAACACGGTCGGTGACGACATCCCATTCGCCCCCGCGTTCTGTGTCACGAATACGCATTTACTGATGGCACTCACGCCACAGAACCTCAAGTCGCATCTGCGATACGTGGCCGGTGAACCGAAGACGTCGTTTACGGACCGCATGCAGGTGGAAGTCCCGGACGGCGACGTGTTGAAGTTCGCGTACATCGAATCGAAAACGGCGATCCGATATCTGTACTCGTTCATGCCGTATGTTGGTCAGTTGATCTTCAGCCAGATTCAACGCGAGGGTGGCGAGATCGACATCTTTTCGTTGCCGTCGGCGCGGGCGATCCTGCCGTACATGAGCGATTCGACGGCTCGCGTGATTCGAACCAAGACTGGGCTTCGCATCGACCAGAGTGGTCCGTTGCCGATCGGGCCGGGGTCGGTTGTCGTGTTGAACGTGCCGGTGTTTTTTTTCTTGAGTGTTTCGGACCGGCGAATGCAAATTCAGCAAATTGAGAAACTGGAAAACGACGCTCCCGAGGGTGCGGCACAAGCACCGCGACGTGGTGCGATTGCGCCTCCGGTTGTGATTCCGCGGCTACGTTTGGAGGCGCCAAAACCGGCTCGGGCTGTTGCTCCGGCGCGAATCATCGTTCGGCCGAAAGCGACCGCGAAACCGATTCGTAAAGCAGCGCGGACCGGGGAGTGATCGGCGAGCAACTTCGAGTTGCAACCGGTGGGGTCGTTTCAGAGTCAGGTCGAAAGCAACCAGCGCCTGTTTTGGCTCGGTCCGCTGCTGGGCTACGACATGCCGAAGGAGGTCGTGACGACCGAGGATCGCATCGCGTTGCTCTTGAACTGGACGCCGTTGGGACTGGTGCCGATCGCGATCCTCATCAACCTGCTGCTGCACTATCTGCACTTCCGCAACCTGCCGATTTCGCTGGTGGTCTTCTCCGGCATCCCAGTCGCTGCGGCTGGCGGGATGATCGCCGTCGCAGTGATGGGCGTGGACATGAACACGGCGATGTGGGTGGGCTTCATCGCGCTGTTCGGACTCGCGGCGGACGACGGCATCGTGATGGCCACGTACATGCGAGACACCTTGAAACGCCGCACGATCCTCAACGTCGACGACATCCGCACGGCGATCTATGAGGCCGGCCTCAAGCGAGTCCGTCCTTGCATGATGACCACGATCACGACACTCGCTGCGTTGGTCCCGGTGTTGATCTCGACCGGACGAGGAGCCGATGTAGCGCGCGATGGCGTTGCCGGTCTTCGGCGGAATGCTGATCGAACCGTTTACGACATTCATCGTGCCGACGCTCTACTGCGGCTACATCGAATTCAAGATGCGAGCCGGAATGCAGGATGAGTATTGGGATGAGGCGGAATTGCAGCCTGAGGGGAGGTTGGCGGCATGAGCGTTTCTCAGATGGGTGTAGCGATCGCTTCGTTGAGGCCGATTTGCGTCATTCTAATAATCCATTTGCTACGCGCAACATTCAGTTCAAATTCGCATTAAGGTTTACGCAATCGATTTGCCAAGTCGCGCTGCTGTTTGGCAAGCTCGTGCTTTCCGGACTCTTCCAACGCGTCGGCCAATAGCAATCGCAAATCAAAGTCAGCCGGGCGAATGTCGACCGCGCGTGTATAAGCCCGCGCCGCACCGGGAAAGTCTTTCGCCTGCATCAAGCTTGTGCCCAGCATTTTCCAATCATCGGGCCACCGGCGGATTGTGGTGAGTTGGGTGAATGCTTGCGTTGCCGCTTGATGGTCACCCAGTCGCAAGTGCATGTCGCCCAAGACGATGAGTGCGTTGACGTTGGACACAGCGCTGCGGTCGGGTGACTTCAGTGCGGCTTCCGCAAATGAGATGCACTGTCGCGAGTCCTCTTCCCAGTGCAGTCGAGCTAGCGCGGCCAAGACGGTTGCGTCGCGAAGACCGCCTGCATGGACCGACCGCAATCTTGCCGTCGCTCGTTGAAGATACGCCGATCGCATTTGGGGCGAGACCCGATCCGCAAATTCCAAGTCCGCCAATCCCAGGCCGCGAGCTTGTTCGATTTCCGAAAACCGTGAAACGTCATTGAATGGAACCAATTCGACGATCTCATTCGACGGATTGCGGTTGTGCGGCGAGTGCTCGACAGCGATGCGATGATGCGTAAACGCGAAATGAGGAATATCCGTGTCGGCTTTCGGCATGTGACAGCTCACGCAATCGTTTTGGGGATTCTTCGCGAGCCGTTTGGTTTCATCCAGTTGGCAGCCACCGGTCTCTGCGTGGCACGACAAGCACTTGTCGCGATAGTAGGCCGCCTTTTGAGGGGCCGGTGGGCTGTCGTGAGGATTGTGACACGTCGTACAAGTCATCGTGTTCGATTGGCGATAACACGAACTCTGGTGCATTTGCTGGAAGTGGCCGACGACGGTCATCGACTTGGCCGGATGCTCGGCTTGGTAATCGATACGGAAGTCGGTCAGCGGCAGACCCGGTCGAAAGTCGTTTTGGTGCCTACTGCGAACGGCCACGAAAGCCTCTCCTCGCAAATGGCACCGCGCACAAACTGATTCGTTCAACTCGCGCGACAAGTGATGCGGGTTCACGATCGAATGATCAATGTCCGGCGATGGTTTGACCGTGTCCCGTCGGTCCTGGATATGCCGCAAACCCGGACCGTGGCAACTTTCGCAACCGATCCGCTGTTCTCGAAACGCTAGCCGATGCGTAGTTCCATCGACGGCTTCCACTCGTCCGGCGTGACAGTGGATGCATTCCTCGCGAGCGGGTCGCGTGAATCCCCAATTGACGATGTCGTAGCCGGGAGAGAGCCCCCATTCCTGCTTCGAGGCGTACCAGGTCAGTGGCGATTCGACCAAGAATCCCTCGAAATCGACGAGGTAGCTCCGCGAGTGATGGCCGGAACCAATCTCATACGCCACGGAGAAGTCGCCGAGAACAAATTCCGGTTTGTCTCCGTCAACTAAGCTTTCGCGATGAACGAGGCGACCGTCTTTTCGTGAGACTCGAAACCGACGCTGGGACTTTGGATGTTCGAAATCCACATCCGGCGGCTGTTCGGCGAGATCCACCGGTCCGAGCGATCGGCTGTGTGGTGTTCGTGAAAACGACTCGAATTGATCCGCATGGCATTCGCGACACGCATCACTTCCCACATACGTGACGTCGAGTTTTGTATTCAGGTACGGGCTGGAAGACAGCGGCGGTGGCGGAATTTCACGGCCGGAGATTCCAAGATCTGGATTCGCCGATTGCCGTTTCTGGTTCGGTGGTTCCGCCGGCGGCTGATTCGAGACCGAGATCAGAATGCTGCAAATCCCGGCAGCGAAGACCGTCAAGGTCACAACGGCGGCCACAATTCTTCGGCGGTGGTAATCAGCCATGCTATTCCGTGACGTTCGGACGGGCGAGACTCTGATTGCCAAACGAGCGAATGGGGTCGGGATCCCGAACACCGCGTTTGATCGT
>JAQBZS010000097.1 GCA_027622115.1 Planctomycetota bacterium
CCTCCCAAGAAACACGCGAATTGAGGACTTGGGCGTCAGGCTTACGGCTTTCAGATTTGGCGGGTTGACGTTTGTGTTGAAACTAAAGTCCACCGCCCGCAAAAGCTGAAAGACGTAAACCTGACCCCGGAATATGTGGGAAACGGCAGACATCCCGAACGATCAATCCGACGAATAAAACGTGCGGCTTCTTGATCGCGCCCAGGGTCAGTCATAAAGTCTCGCCCTGGTCCGCCTTTCGAGGGGACGGCAGTGATTGGCAAGGCGAATTGAGGTCACGATGAGCGAACACGCGGTTCACTGGCACGAAGGCATGGCTCTTTCTCCGCACCACTTTCAGGCGGGGGAGCGGAGCCTGCGGAAGCAGATCGCCCTTTCGGAAGATTGGGCCTGCGGTTATTCATACGGTATTCGGCACATCGATCTCGACGAAGACGCCCTGTCGAACTGGCACATTCTGCCTAGGCGACTGCACTGCCGCTTGCGAGACGGGACGCACGTTCGCTACCCCGAAGACGCGCAACTGCTGCCGGCGAAGATCAAACCCGAAACCTTTCGCGGTCCTGACGATCGCATCATGGTGTACTTGGCGGTCTCCAGATCGGAACCGGGCATCAAGGTCAATGCCGGCCCAGCTAACAGCCGGTCCGATTACCGTCACTTTGTCGAAGCCGAAGACACCGAAGACGAAAACGAACCCGGCAAGCCCGAGATGGTGCAATACCGCTGGCCGAACATGAAAATCCTAGTCGGTGACCGCAACACATCGGGATACGAAAACATCCCTCTCATGCGGCTGAAGCTCGGTGCCACCGCCGATCCGACTCCCGAAGTCGACACCGACTACATCCCCCCCGTGTTGGCTTGCGACGCATGGACTTACCTGCATCAGAACATTATCGGGAATATTTATCATCAAACGGGTGCGTCCGCCGACACGCTGGCTCGGCAAATTCGAGACAACCGTGTGGCATTTCAAGCCAGCAGCCCAGAACACATGGAACGCATCTTCAAATTGCAGGCCCTCAACACCGCGCTGGGCTATTTGACGATTCTGCGTTCGGCCCGAGGCATTCATCCGCTCACGGCGTACATGGAGCTTTGCCGAGTCGTCGGATTGCTGGCGATGTATCGTGCCGAGCGGCGGATGCCGGAAGTCCCCGATTACGATCATGATGATCTGGGCAAATGCTTCCACGCGATTCGCAGCTTGTTGGAGGTCTCGCCGGAAACGCGTCGGCAATACACCAAGCGACCCTTCGTCGGCGACGGTTTGCAGATGCGGGTGCGAATGGACCGTGAATGGCTGGAGCCCACGTGGAAGTTTTTCATCGGGGTCGAATCGCCGCTGACCGACAGCCAAGTCGACACGTTGCTGCGCAAGCAGATGGATATGAAAGTGGGGCCGTTCGAGCAGGTGGACATGATCTACACGCGAGCCCAATCCGACGTGCCGATGGAACGCGATCCCGATCCGCCGCCTGATTTCCCCAAGGAAAAATGGACGTATTGGAAGGTCGACCGTGATTCCTACATGTGGAAAGAAGTCGAAAAAACGCTCAACCTTGGGATTCGCTTCAACGAACGCCAAGTTGAAGGCGACTTCAACGGATCGGAGCGAGTCGTCATCAAACGCGATAACGGCGAACTGATTTCAATCACATTAGCTTTATATGCCATTCCGATTTAGATCTGCACCACCATGACTCCTGAATTCGCACACCTCGTCAATCCGACGTTTCACTATGTGCTGGCGCTGGTGGATCGACTGGAGAACGGCGGCGACGTCAAACTGGAATACGAGCGCAACCGCATTCGCGGCGAACTCCAAGATGCCGAGTTGACGGTTTCCAGCCCGGATCACCCGGTCAGCAAGGACGATTTCGATATCGCTCGACGGGCACTGGTTTATTGGGTGGACGAAGTCCTTTCCGTCGCGGATCCCCGCTGGAAAGATCTGATCCTCGAAGACGAACTTTACGGCAGTCGTCAGCGGGCATGGCAGTTTTATGTCTACGCAGAATCCCAAGCGCGGAATTGCCATCCGGACGTGATCGAGACGTTTTACTTGTCGATGGTGCTGGGTTTTGTCGGCGACATGCGAGACGCGTTCTTGAATCACCTGCGGCGACCATTGCCCGGCAACGTAGACGATCCCGAAAAGGCGCGGCAGGTGTATGGCAAGGATTTGTCGAAGCAGATCCGTCAATCGCAACCCGGATCCGGACCACAAGCTCCGCAATTGTTGGGCAACGTCCGACCGTTGATGGGCGGCAAATTGTTCAGCGTGGCGATGGGATCGCTCGTGCTGGTGTTGCTGGTGCTGGCGTTGATCTTGGCATTGCCCAAGGACAAGAATTTGAAATCGAAGTCGAAACAGAGCGATGCCACCAGAACCGTTCAGTCGCAGTATGTTTCGTTTAACCCGTAGCCGAAGGCGCAGGCGTTTTGGCCGACCTGCGCCTTCGGATACGGGAATTGAATTGAGACAACATCTGGGAGCCAGTCCCGGCTTCCAGCTAGTCTCTAACGCTGACCTCATCAAAGCTGTGCCAAACAGTATTGACTCGCGACACCCTTTCGCGCCGGCCTCGGAATGACCTGCGGCCCCGGTCAAACCGACGAAAGAATCCAAGATGCGTCGTCGAGTCCTCATACTTCCGATTGCGGTCGTGATCATCGTCGCACTCTGTGTTTACAAGTCGACTCGCCGTTACGACCAATCCGCATTCTTGCCGGTTTCGATGCACCCAGTTGCGCTCGACCATCTGTTCGAATTGCCGAACCAACACAACGAAACCGTGCGCATCGAACGCTATGTCGGACGGCATGACATCCTGTTGATCTTCTATGACAAGGATCGCACCGCAGCTGGCGACCCGTATCTGCCGCGACTCCGCGAGGCCCAGGCTCGGCTCAAACGGCGAGGCTTTATCGTGATTGGGATCAGCACGGCCCTCCCGCAAGAGAATCGCAAAGCTGGCGATTTCCCGTTTGAACTCCTCACGGACATCAGCACCACCGGCATCCGCGAGCCACTCTTTGTCCATCGCAAGTTCAACAGGGTGGACGACGACGGCAGGCCGAAAAGTGGCGTGTTTCATATCAATCGAGCGGGCAGTATTGCCTGGGCCAAGAATGCACCTCAGGCGATCCCGAATCCCGCTGCGTATCTCGATGCCTTGATCGGACGCGAATAGTGTCTTTGTTCGTGCAAGAAACCAAATACGTTTAACCGTCAGCCGCAGGCGTACGCTGTTGAGATCTTGGGTCTGCCTGCGGCCGAAAAGCCAACGTTGCCAAACGGTGGGACCGTGCCGCGAATCCACCGTCTGGCGACGGTAGCTACAACGCGCAGGACGACGAGAAATCGATAACTGGAAGTACGAACCAAGCACGTGTTGCAACTCATGAATCCAATATCTCGCCGCGAATTACTATCAACGTTTCTCGGTGCCCCGACTGCGTTGGCCGCGATGTCGTCTGGTTGCAGCAGTTCATACTCTTTCCCGACAGGTCAATTCGTCGGTCCGTCCTTCGAAATCGGTCATAAGCTGCGAGATGGCTTTCGGCCGCGACCCACTGAAGACGCTTGGCGAAACGTCGATACCGTGATCGTCGGCGGCGGCATTGCCGGTTTATCGGCGGCGTGGCGACTTCGATCCCAGGGGTACGACGATTTCGTAGTACTGGAACTCGAAGAGGCGCCGGGTGGCACGTCTCGATCGGACCAATCGAATCTGCCCGGACAGACCACGCCATGCGGGTATCCGTGGGGAGCCCATTACGTGCCGACTCCGATGTCCAACAATACGGACTTCATTGCACTGCTGGCCGAAATGAAGGCACTGGCGGAACCGCCCGTGGACGACGCCGGCGAACCGGTGATCGCCGAACAGTTCTTGTGCCGTGATCCTGAAGAACGCGTTTTCGCCAACGGACAATGGCATGAGGGCCTGTACCTAATGGACGGGGCCGACGACGACGATTTGGCTCAACTCAAGGCGTTCGAACGCGAAATCGACCGCTGGGCGGACTGGCGAGATGCTGCCGGACGTCGGGCATTCGCGCTGCCCATGGCGATGGGTTCCGACGACGAGGAAGTGACGAAGCTCGACTTGATCACCATGTCGGAATGGTTGCAACGCCAACACTTCACGTCCGAGCGATTGAAGTGGGTCGTCGATTATGCGTGTCGAGACGACTATGGCGGGACCGCGGAACAAATCAGCGCCTGGGCCGGATTGTTTTACTTTGCGGCACGTCGGCGAAAGTCCGGGGCGGAATCACAGCCGCTGATCGCTTGGCCGGAAGGCAACGGTCGCATCGTGGATCACTTTCGAGCCAGTGCGCATGACAACCTGCAATTGGGCATGGCCGTCACGGAGATCACTCGCCGGGACCGGGCCGCAGCACGCCATGCGGTCGAAGTGGTGGCCGTCGACCGTGACGAGCGCGTGCATGGCTGGAAAGCAAGTCACGTCATTTTTGCCGCCCCGCAGTTTCTCGCCCCGGTGCTGATTCGCGACTTCCCCGAGGACCGGACGCGGGCGGCGAAAGCTTTCGAATACGGAAGCTGGATGGTGTCGAATCTGTGGCTCAAGGATCGGCCCGTCGAAGACAACGGATTTTCTCTCGCCTGGGACAACGTAATCCACGACAGCCGATCGCTGGGGTATGTCGTGGCCACGCACCAGAAGGGAGTCGATTGGGGTGCGTCGATTTGGACTCATTACTACCCGCTGTGCGACGACTCGCCCCAAAGCGTGCGGAATCGAATGCTGAAACTCGACTGGTCGGAATGGGTCGAGGTTGTGTTGTCGGACATCGAGGTGGCTCATCCCGATTTGCGGTCACTTGTCGAACGAGTCGACGTTATGCGTTGGGGGCACGCGATGGTGCGACCGCGACCGGGCTTCGTCTGGAGTCGGAATCGCCGCGAGGCCGCCCAGCCACTGGATACGATTCACTTTGCGCACACCGACTTGAGTGGGGTGGCATTGTTTGAAGAGGCGTTCCACCACGGAGTGCGCGCGGCGGACGAAATTATCTGCTAGGTCTTGCGACATGAACTCGCATTCGAAGCTGGCAACTCCCATATCGGGACTCGCCACCGCAAACACGCGCATTTGCGGCAGGTGTCCAACTACTTTTGAGGCTCCGAATTTGAAGCAGCCTTTTTCTCGCGACGACGAGCGGCCTTCTTAGCGCTACGGCGTGCGGCATTCTGAGCGCTTCGGCGAGCAATCTTTTTAGAATTACCGCGAGCGGCGTTCTTCAGGGGCTTTCCGAACGGAATCCGACTGTTTGGTGATGCCTCATGTCGCACCTTGATGACCAAACCCAGCGGGATGACGAGTCCTTTCTTGCGGAGTTCAGCAATGATCTCCATCGGCTTCGCTTCGGGATTGGTAGAAAGGTATTTTCTGATTGCCGCACACTTATCAGTTCCCGCTTTCTTTTTAACCCCTACTTTCTGCGTGGCTACCCTCGTAACGCTAATACGTGGCAGAGACTGACCAAAGCTCTCGCGTTTCCCGCTGGATGCTGCGTGGTGCCGTTCAGCTTCCGGCAAACTCTCGACCTTCGACGCCTCTGAAGAAAGTCGCTGCAAACGAATTGACGTGGTCAAGGAGTTTAATAATGCCGTCAGGCCGGACAGGCGCTGGTTGAGTTCCGAGTCCTTCTGGACTGCGAACTGCACCGCTGCTGATCCATCCTGCACGAGTTTTCGGAAGATCCCGTGTCGAACGAACAAGCCTTGCACAACAGATCTGGCGTCACCGAGATCGGGATCACCGCCAACGGCTTGGTGGAATTCGCTGGCATCAATGGCGCACCAAGCTGCCCATACCTGTTGAACATTCGGTTGGGATGCGATCCATGAACGAACCAGCCGTTCCGCGACCTCGCATCCAGTTCGCACGCAGGCAGCTTTCGCGCCGTTGGCATCCGCCGTTTGCGGCAGCGGCGTGGACAGGAAGACGTTTTCGACTTGGCCGACAATCCACGGATCGGAGAGTAACTCTTCTACTTCGAGTGCCGCAGCGTCGCGAGTCGCATCCGAGAATTCGCCATCAAAAAGATACAGCACCAAGTTCAACGCCTCGGAACTGTCAACCGCGTCTTCCAATTTGTCACGTACGTCATCGACCGACGTCTCATTTAGCCATTCCAAGTCGTGCGCATCGTCGAATAGAACCGCGAAATCCTCGGGCGCGCGAGGCACCAAGAGTTCCGGATCGTCGTAATGGATTGACAGCCAAGCGTCACCATCGTTGAGCAAGGCGACTGCGGCTTGGCCGGAGAGTACTGCTTGCATCAGACTATGTCACAGAAGACGTGGTGTTTGAGACACAACTCGCGGACGGCCCGTTCATCGGTCGATCCGCGACGTGTGCGTTTTCGCATTCGAGTTGGTGTTGAAGCTTTGGCACTGGCTAACCTGACGCGTTCGAACGTGAGGATCGTCATGTCGCCAAAGATCTGCACCTCGACGAAATTATCATCGATCGCCTGACGACCGGGCTTCAAGAGGAGTTCGGGAAAGTTTTCAGAATTCGTGTCAGCATCGATTTGCCGTGCCAATTTCGCAACACACAACTTCATTCGATCGCCCCAAGTGCTCCGCAGGCCCTTGGTCAGTGGTACTCCTTTGCGCTGGACAAACATCGCTGAATTCTCCTCGAACACCGACGAGCGATGGGCGATCATATCTTCACGGAGCAGAATGGTGCATTCGCCATAATGTGGCAGACCGCAGTCATTCAGTGTCAGGCACGCGTAATGCAGTTGGTCCATTAACTTGTGACTCCCGACGAATTCGATTTCCGCGTGCGGTCGCAACGTTTTCCAATTCGGTTCACCCGGTTTCGATTCGCTGTGAAACTGTATGCGTTGAAGGTGATAGTAGTTCGAGAATATGCCTGGCTGACGAACGAGAGCGATCAGCTTCGACAGCGAACATGCGAAAACGGCTTTACTGTTGGAGACAGCGGATTCAAACTCGTCAAGCACATCGAGGCAGCCACGACGCCGACAATCGTCCCGACCTGTTTGGTATCTGTGCTCAAGAGCTTCAAGTTCGGCAGTTTGGCTCGCTTGGCGAACATTCGGAAACAAGTTGTCACCGCCGCAATGAGGGCATGTGTTGCGCTCCAGCGGAACTTCATTGCCGCACTTACCGCATCGGTCGCCCATCACCAGACTTCAATCTCGACCTCAAGGTCGACGCCGAATTGCTCGGACGCTTTCGACTTCGCCAGATCGATCAGCCGCAGGACGTCTGCGGACGAAATCCCTTCATGGGTCACAACGAAATTGGCGTGGCGATCACTGATTTCCGCGGCTCCGATGCGAGTCCCTTTCAAGCCGGCCTGTTCAATGAGATCACCGGCACTCAGGCCTCGCGGATTCTTGAACATGCAGCCGGCGGACTGAAACGACAACGGCTGCGTCGCCTTTTTCATGATCCACAGCTTCCGCATTCGCTGCACGATTTCGTTTGGATCGCCGTCCGGCAACGCGAATGTGGCGTCCAAAATGCATAGGTCATCGATGCTGCTGAAGCGATAGGCAAACGTCAGCTCGTCTTCCATCCGAGTACACTGTTCGCCCGAGGCCGTCAGCACCGTGACGGATTTCACGAATTGGCCGATGTCGCCGTTGCGACCGCCGGCGTTTCCGTGCAAAGCACCGCCAACCGTGCCGGGAATGCCGACCAACGTTTCCATGCCAGCCAGTCCGGCTCGTACGGAACTGGAGACGAGATTCGACAGCAACGCTCCAGCCCCACAGCGAATCGTGTTGCCGTCGACGGTGATTTCGGCGTGTGCCTCTCCATTGGCTCGAATCACGGCACCGCCGACGCCTTCGTCGCGAACCAGCAGGTTTGACCCGCCTCCCAGCATGCGGACGGGAATCTGATTCGCGTGGCAGCACTGCACGACCCGCGCGAGTTCGTCGGGGTCGCGAGGTTCAATGAAGTACTGAGCCGGCCCGCCGACTTTCAACCACGTGTACTCGGCCAGTGGTTCATCGCGACGAATAATGTCGCTGAAATCTTCGATCGAACTCATGGTGGACTCGGTCAATTTCCCCTGCACCCATCGTGATCAGGACGTCGCCTGGCTGGGCGGCATCCTCTATTGTGCGCGCCAAACGGTCAAGCGACGGTACGTACTCCACAAACGTGTTGAATTCGCGGATTCGATCGGCCAATTCCCGCGAAGCTCGGCAGGCTTCCGAGTTGTTCGATTCGCGAGCCGCAAACACCGGCACGATGAAAACACGATCCGCCACGCAAAAACTCTCGGCGAATTCATCCATCAACGCATCCGTCCGAGACACCTGGTGCGGCTGAAAAGCCACCAACAATCGCCGCTGCCCAAATTCCTTCCGCGCGGTCGCCAGCGTCATTTGCACGGCAGTCGGATGATGCGCGTAGTCGTCGATGATCGTCACGCCGCGCCACGAACCGACTCGCTCGAAGCGGCGTTTCAGCCCCGAAAACTCCTGCAATCCTTCGCGAATACTTCGTGCGGACACACCCGCCGCGTGTGAGATCGCCGTCGCCGCCAAGGCGTTCATGACGTTGTGTCGCCCCGGCACCTGCAACGTAAATTCCCCGAAGAACGTCGATTCATGGAAGACGCGAAATCGCGAGCCGCCTGCAATCGGGCGAATGTCGCCGGCCCACCAGTCCGAGCCTTCGACAAACGAAAACGTCTCGTACGGCACCGGACTGACGCTGATCAAATCCTTCGCGTGCGGATCATCCGCTCGGACAAACAGTTTCCCATCCGGTGAAATGCGACCGACAAACTCGCGAAACGCCGCGACCAACTCGTCGATTCCGGAATAGCAGTCGAAGTGATCCAATTCGATGTTCAACACAACCGCCAGCGTCGGATTCAAGTCGAGAAAGCTCTGCTGATATTCACAGCTTTCAACCACGATGACATCGCCCTCGCCCGCCCAGCCATTGCTGTTGGTGTCTTGGAATTCCGCGCCGACAATCGCGGAAGGCGACCGACCGCACTCGCGGAGAATCGTGGCCACCATGGCGGACGTGGTGCTTTTTCCATGCGTCCCCGCAACCGAAATCCCCAGCCGACCTTTCATCAATTCGCCCAGCATTTGGCTGTAGGAAAACACCGGAATGCCCAATTGCCGGGCGTGTTCCAGTTCGGGGTTTTCCGGCCTGATCGCGGGCGAGTGGATGACGACATCGGTGTTCTGCGGCAGAAAGTGCTCGTGATGTCCTTGGTGAACGCGAAAGCCTCGCCGTTGCATGGCAGTCGATGTGGGAGAGACCTGCAAATCCGATCCCGTCACGCGCCAGCCGAATCCGGTCAGCACTTCGGCGAGCGCCTTCATCCCCGTCCCGCAGATTCCGACGAGATGGGCGGACGAACCCTCGGGGCTCGTACACGGCACGGGACGAAAAAACTGGGTGTCGGACTGCATTCCGTACATTACGGCTTGGCGGCTTTCGGCAAACGTCGTGAAACCGAACTCGGACTCATTGGTGTGTCGTCGTGTTATCGGAAATTCGTCGGCTGCGAATCACATCTGTTGAGTGTCGTGGTTCTCAATTCGACGAATGATCCCCAAATGACGGTTACAACGATTGTGACGGTCACCAACCTTCGGGAACGGCAAGTTTCTCTTCGGTGATCTGGTGACCGGCTTGCATGACGTCGCCTGCGGAATCACCTCCTGGGCGCAGCCTTTGCCACAGTACCAACGCGTTCTTGTCGGTGGGATTTCGTTTGAGCGCGATGCGGGCCATTCGTTCCGCGTTGAGTAAGTCCGATCCTTGGTGGTAGGCGTACGCGATGCGATACCACACGTCGCTGCCGACCACCGGATTGTTGCCGACCGCCAATTCCAAGTTCTGAGCCGCGTCCAGCCAGCGGCGATGCGAGCCGTACGCGATGCCCAGCAACCAGCGTGCGTCGGATTGTTGCGTCGGCGTGAGGTCGTTCCGATGCGTGAGGGCTCGCAGCAACGGCGCCGCTCGATCGGGTTCCCGTCGTTGCAGGTGCGCCCGAGCAATGCCGAACTGTGCAAAGACATTGGCTGCGTCGGTTTCCAAAGCTCGATGATACAAATCCAGCGTGGCATCGAGCCGCTCGGCCTTCGATTCCAACTCGGCGAGCATCAGCAACGCTTCGACATCATGCGGATTGATTTCGATGGCTCGAATCAACAAAGGCCGTGCTTCGTCCGGCGAGTCCTGTTGCAGCCAGACGCGCGATAGCTGCACCAGCGCCTGCGGATCATCGGGATTCTGACGAGCCACCGCGGACAAGTGCCGAGCCGCCTCGCGACTGCGTCCTTGTTCGACCAACAGTTCACCCAGCCAACGTTGGGACTCGACATCTTTGGGATTTCGCTGGATCGCTTCTGTGAGCAGGCTGATGGCTTGCGCGTTGTTGCCTTGTTGTTCGGCGAAACGAGCTTGAGCCACAAACCAGCGAGATTCGGCAATCGGCCCTTTGGTTTCGTCGCGCATCCAGGCGCAACCGATCGACGACACCACCGCCGCGATCAGGGCGCACATCGCCACGCCACGCTGCGGCGAGCGTGGAATGACGGGCTGCGAACGGTTTCGAACTCGGTTCACGGGAGATCCCGGCGCATGACCTTTGCACAATCTCGCACGATCCGTCGAGCGAGGCGGCGGATTCTGCCAGTAAATCCGCAATGCGCGAAGACGGCTTGCGCAGGGTGCAAAACGTTTGACTGCGTCCGCTTCGAAATCGAACCGAACTTCTGCTCGATCCGCATTGAGACTTGCGACTCCATGTCAACGAAGCATCTCGGACGCGCGTGCGATCCCCCGCTGCCTATCGCGCCCATCTTCGGGTTTGCGGAACTGCTCCGCGAGAAGAGATAATTGGGTCGGATTGCACAAGCGGCCATCTTCCCAGTATCGAACGCAAACGGGAACGTGGTGTCGAGTTCCGTTGGACGTTGTTCCACCCTCAAATGGAGGCTCTTGTGAAAAAACTCGCTGTTGTCATCAGTTTGTTCTTCGGCTTGTCGGCCAATGTGATTCTCGCGGAGCAATGGGCTCAATGGCGTGGCCCGGAGCAAAACGGGCTGAGCAATGAGACCGGTCTGCCGACGGAATGGTCGGCAAAATCGTTGGCTTGGAAAACGCCGCTGAAAGGTGACGGGCAGTCGTCGCCGGTGGTGTGGAACGACCGACTGTTCTTGACCGAATCGCTGGACCAGGGGCGGCAGCGAGCCGTGTTTTGCATCAACCGCAACGACGGACAGGTCTTGTGGCACTGCGTGGTGTGGACCGGCGATCCCGAGCCCAGTCATGGGATGAATCGCTGGGCATCGGCGACCTGCGCCACCGACGGCACGCACGTGTACGCGTTCTTCGGCCGAGGCGGCGGACTGTTTTGTTTGTCGATGGACGGCGACGTTGTTTGGGAAAAGAACCTCGGTCCCTTCGAAGGCCCGTGGGGCACGGCGGCGTGTCCGCGATTGGTCGGCGACGTGGTGATCCAAAACTGCGATGCCGACCAGGACGCCTACATCGTGGCGCTCAACAAGAAAACCGGCGACCAAGTCTGGAAGACGGCTCGACCGAATTTCCGCGGCTGGAGTTCTCCCGTTGCCGTGACCGTTGACGGTAAGTCGCAAGCCGTGGTCAACGGGCATACTGGAACTTACGCCTACGACGTGTTGACCGGCAAAGAGGCGTGGTTCGTCAAGTGTACCAACGGCCGAGGCTCCCCCACGGTGACGCCCTACAAGGGGAGCATTTATGTCGTGAATGGGCTGAGCGGCGGCGGTGCTTACGCGATTTCCCCCGGCGGTTCGGGCGATGTCACGGCGTCTCGGCGGACGTGGTTCACGAAGCGAGGCGGTCGAGACCTGCCGTCGCCAATCGTGGTTGGCAACACCATGCTGGTGATGAGTCTGCGAGGCGCGATTCTGTCGGGTTACAACATCAAGTCGGGGGAAGAAGTCTGGAAGGAACGCATCGGTGGCCAGATTTCCGCGAGTCCCGTGTCGTTTGGTGGCTTGGCGTTCTTCGTGAATGAAGCGGGCGAAACCGTGGTGATCGATCCGGCCGCAGAAGACAAGATCGTGCGACGCAACTCGCTGACTCCCGATATTAAGGAAATCTTCCGCTCGTCGATTACACCGAGTGAGGGGCAGGTGTTGATTCGATCGAGTTCCGTGTTGTACTGCGTTGGGCAGCGTGCGAAATGATGTTGAATCTGCGGATACTGCGAGCATGGAATTCCGGCGAATCCGAAATTCAAATCCGGACGGAGTACTCCTGGCCCTTGCCTTAGTTCGAGTTTGTCACATTTGGGGGGATCGGGGTCTGGCTTACGTAGGCCTTGGTCACGGATTGGCCCACCTTTCGATCAACATTCGTCCCATCCATCTCATAAGTCCCATGAGTGATGCGACTTATGGGAGAAATGGGACGTATGTGATTGGCAGGCTGGGCCAATCCGAGATCAAGGCCGATCAAATCCGTATGCCAGACCCCCAAGTTCTCAACGCGCGCGTTTTTCTAAGGCACGTCGAATCAACGACATCGCCCGAAATCCAAAAGGGTGACGACCGAGCGGTTCCCGTTTTCCGGCGATGTGAACTCCTTTCAAGAAACACGCGAATTGGGGACTTGGGGGTCAGACTCGAACTTAGGGGCGGCGCTGAAATTAAACCGGCATTTGGCATGCGAGTTACCGTAGCTGGATTCGCCAGAATT
>JAQBZS010000098.1 GCA_027622115.1 Planctomycetota bacterium
CGCTGCTGGTCGCCACGTTGACGGTCGCATTTGGAACGTTTCGCCGCACGCCGTGGACCGAAGATGCACGGATGGAGACGTTAGTGCAGTTCGCGATGCTGGCCGTCGTCGCCGTGCTGGGCGTCGTCCTCCGTCGCGAACATCTCGCGCGTCGGGTTGCCGAGCGAGCCGATCCATTGACCGGAGCGGCCAATCGAACCGCGTGTCTTGAACGGTTGCATGTGGAACTTGAACGCTCGAAACGCACAAATGCACCGCTGTCCGTGGCGTTCTGGGATTACGACGGTTTCAAGCAGTTCAACGACTCGCTCGGTCACATACCCGGCGACGACAGGCTCGTCGGTGTCAGCCAAGTCATTCAAAGCAGAATCCGGTCCTACGACCTGTGGGCTCGTTGGGGCGGGGACGAGTTCGTACTGCTGCTTCCCGATACGGACGAGACTGCGGGTCGTGCCGTGATCGGTCGCCTGAAACAGACACTGACCGCCGAATTCCCATCGACGGGCTCAGAGCCGCCGGTGTCGTTCAGCGTAGGCTTGCTGGTTTGCCGGCGCGATTATCCGACGGCCGATGCGGCCATCGCATCCGCTGACACGCTCATGTATGAGGCGAAGTCCGCCGGTGCAAATTCGCTTGTGGCCGGAGCATGGGAAGCCCCAACTTTGTCGTAGCACACGTGCCGGCCAAGTCTGACGCTGCGGTAAGAATTTCCGGTCGACACGCATACTCACTTGCGAAGCGCGGTCCGGCCGTAATGTCAAGAAACCGAGACACGCCGGGTGTTGAAGTTCCGACGTTGAAACCGTGTGATGATCAGATTTCACACGCTTTTGTCATGAAATGGACTTAACAAGCGCTCAATCCGCTACGACACCACGAACCGGCGCTGATGGTTGATTTGAATTGGCTAACACAACGTCAAGGGAATGAAGCTTGCACCCTTCATCGTTCATCCTTCCCTTTTCATCCTTTCTTCCGGCGTGCATTGACTTGTGTCGACCGTACCTTCCGCACCATCCGCAGTCCCGGTGACTGAGCGACGCATTGAACCGTCGTGCGGCTGGAACGCGCTCCACCTCAGCGAAGTGTGGGTCCACCGCGAGTTGCTGTTTTTTCTCACCTGGCGCGATATCCGAGTTCGCTACAAGCAAACGGTCCTGGGCGCGGCCTGGGCCGTCATTCAGCCGCTGGCCACGATGGTGATCTTCAGCATCTTCTTTGGTCGGCTGGGCAAGATTCCTCCGGCCGGCGTGCCGTATCCGCTCTTCGCCTTCACGGCCCTGGTTCCCTGGACGCTCTTCGCCTACAGCCTAACACAATCGTCGAACAGCCTGGTGGGGAGCGCGGCCCTGTTGAAAAAGGTGTACTTCCCACGCCTGCTGATTCCACTAGCGAGCATCATGTCCGGGCTGGTTGATTTCCTGATCGCATTCGTGGTCTTACTGGGGCTGATGTTCTTCTATGGCCTGACGCCGACTCTCAACCTGCTTTACTTGCCGCTGTTCGTCGCGCTGGCCATGACGGCCGCAGCCTCGGTGGGCCTGTTTCTGGCGGCGATCAACGTGCGGTATCGAGACATTCGCTACACGATCCCGTTCCTGACACAACTTTGGCTCTTTGCCACACCCATTGCTTATCCCAGCACATTGATTCCGGAAAAGTGGCGAGCCCTTTACGGCCTGAATCCGATGGCGGGTGTTGTCGAGGGATTCCGTTGGTCGCTGTTGGGCACGGACACGCAACCCGGCAGCCAGATTCTTGTTTCCGCCGCCGTCACGGTCCTCTTGTTGCTGTTCAGTCTGTCCTACTTTCGACGGGCGGAACGCGAGTTCGCGGACATCGTGTAAGTCGGATGATGAATTCACCGAATTCTGTCCGACGTGGTTGTTGTTTCCAACTAAATTCACGTCGTAGTGGGATTCGCCAGAATTCCGAACTGGGATTTCTGGCGAAATCCACTACTCAAGAATGCGCGCTAAATGTGACCACCGTCTAGCGACGGTGGCTACAAATGCGCGCAAGAAAACAACCTACGAAACGAAACGCATGACCGACGCTGTCATACAAATGGAAACACTCGGCAAACAGTTCCGCATCGGCGGGCCTGGGCCGAGTTACCGTACGATCCGCGAATCGCTTATTGGCGCAATTCGCCGGCCGTTCGCCGCATTTCGCCGTCGACCAACCAACAATTCCAATTCGTTCTGGGCGTTGCGCGATCTCGACATGACCGTCGCTCCCGGTGAAGTCGTGGGGCTCATTGGTCGTAACGGAGCCGGTAAGAGCACGCTGCTTAAGATTCTGGCCGGCATTACTTACCCGACGACGGGACTCGCCCGAGTCCGTGGTCGAGTGGGTTCGCTGCTTGAAGTCGGATGCGGGTTTCACCCGGAATTGTCCGGCCGCGAAAACATTTACCTCAACGGCGCGATTCTGGGCATGAAGCGAGCCGAGATTCAACGCGAGTTCGACAGCATCGTCGAATTCGCCGAGATCGAAAAATTCCTGGATACGGCAGTCAAGCACTACTCCAGCGGCATGTATCTCAAGCTTGCGTTCAGCGTGGCGGCGCATCTGGATACTGACATCTTGTTGGTTGACGAGGTGCTGGCGGTGGGCGACGCCCAGTTTCAACAGAAGTGTTTGGGGAAGGTTTCCGAAGTCAGCCAATCCGGACGCACCGTATTCTTCGTCTCGCACAACATGCAGAGCATCATGCGGTTTTGTTCGCGAGTCGTCCGGTTGCAACAAGGCCGAATCATTGACGACGGCCCTCCACCGCGAGTTGTCGCCGACTATTTGCAACCGGGTGCGGGAGTCATTTCGCAGCAGGAATGGCCGGACATCGCAACCGCGCCGGGTGACGACGTAGTGCGGTTACGGCGGATCTCGATTGAAGACGACCACGGCACCAACACGACAGTGGTCGATCGCAAGAGTTCGTTTCGGATTCGCATGGAATACGACGTGCTGGCATCCGGGCATCACGTCACACCTTCTTTCAAGGTAGTCAGTCAATCGGGAATCATCCTGTTTGCGTCACTTGATCCCGCTTCTGTCACGGATGGCTCGCCCCAAAGTCCCGGTCGGTATTCCAGCACGGTCACGGTGCCCGGTGATCTTATGAATATCGGCTGTTACAGCGTGCTGGCCTCCGTCTTCAACACGAAGAACACGCACATCCGGCACGTCTACGGAAATGACGTCATCGCATTTCAAATTGTGGAAAACACGTCCGGCGACTACTTACAAACATTTCTGGCTCATCATCTCAGCGGTGGTGCGGTTCGGCCCGCGCTGACCTGGCAAACAGGCAAATCGACGAGCCATTGAACGATCGTGTTCAAGACACCGCCCGACGGTCTCCGATTGGGCGAATGGGACTTACGAGTCATGAAAGTCAATATCGGCAGTGGACCGAACCCCAAAGAGGGGTACATCAACGTGGATCTCGATCCGGACTACCACCCGGAAGTGGTCTCGTCCGCGACATGCATTCCGTTGGAGTCGAACTCTGCGGACGTTGTCGAGTCCTACCACTTGATCGAACACCTGGGCGCGAGCGAAGCGGAACTTGCCTTGAAGGAATGGTTTCGACTCTTGAAACCGTCCGGCCGATTGATCGTCGAATGCCCGGATTTGCAGAAAGTTTGCAAACACTTGGTCGAGTCCGAGAACTACACGAATTGGTCGCACCGCGGCATGTGGGGCCTGTATGGCGACACTTCGCACGGAGCACTTTACGGCCACAAGTGGGGCTACACCCCAACGACGCTGGCTGCGGCGATGCGGCGAGCCGGGTTCACCAAGATCAAGAATCTCCGTGCTCTTACACACGACCCCGAACGCGACATGCGTTTGGAAGCACAAAAGCCGCAACACCCATTCGAGTTTCGATTTGCCGATGTGTCGCGGGAATCGGCAACCACTCCACGTGTCTTTTGGTGCTTGGCGGGAACGCGAAGTGGAACGGCCAGCAGCCGGATTCACGGGTTCGCGATCCACGACTACCTCAAACGGAACGGGTGGAAATCGCACATTCTTGTCGAGCCTCTCAGCCACGTCGTCGCGGTTCCCGACATCGCGTTTTCCGTACGGGATCTGTGCGAGACTCGGGCCGTGCAAGCGGGAGACATCGTTATTTTTCAGAAAGTCCAAGGGCCACGCACGCTGGCGGCCCTGGAACACCTGGCGGGTATCGGTGCCAAGTCGGTGATACTCGACTGTGATTGGCCGCGGAAATCGCAAGAAGCTCGACTGGCAGACTATGTGATTTGCAGTTCGCAATATCTGGCCAAGTCGTATCGAGAATCCGGCGACAACGAGCGAGCGATCTACATCCCGGATGCGATCGAGCATATCGGCGATAGAAAAGACTCGACTGACACAGGCGACAAACTGCGCGCGGTGTGGTTCGGCGGTCAGGACAAATGGGAGCACGTGGACTTTGTGAAACAGGTGTTGGGATCGTCTCAAGTTCCGTACAAACTGACCACCATTAGCAACTTCTCCGGTTCGACCGAGCTTTGGAATTCCGCATCGCATCGGACGATCGCCCGGCACGACGTGGCGATGATTCCAATCACGGACATGTCTCCCGGCGCGCTTTCGAAGTCGTCAAACCGAGCTTTACTGGCGATGGCTCAGGGCTTGCCGGTGATTGCGACGCCGATTCCGGCGTATCAAGAAGTGATTTGCGACGGCGAAAACGGCTTCTTGTGCGAATCGATTTCCGAATGGCACTCGGCGCTGCAAACGGTGTCCGACCCGGCGACGCGTCTGCGTATCGGAAATGCCGCCCACGAACTTGCGACGTCTTTCTTCGGCATCAAGCAAGTCGGCGAGCTGTGGGAAGCAGCATTGATTGCCATGGCGAACGGTGAAGAATCGCCGCGAACGAGTTGGCGCGAGGGATGGAGAATTCGAAGACTCCGCCAACGCGCGTTCGTCACCATGGGGCGCGAACGAAGTCCACGTCTGCAAACACGAGTCCGCTATGCGTGGACAGCGATTCGCGAATGGCCGTTCGATCCTTGGTTTGTACGACCTGCCACCTTCCGGAATGCCGCCAAACGCATCGCCTTAGCGGTCGGTCGCAAAGTGGGTCATCGAGTGGAGGCTTCCTCATGAACAGCACGCAACCCAAAGTTTCGCCCAAGCCGAACGGAAATGGCACGGCATGCAACAAGTCGGATCACGAGGCGTCCGCTGCGAATCCGCTTCTCGATTACTTCGAAAAAAACGACAAGCGGCTGATTCACAAGTGGATGCATTACTTCGACATCTATCACCGGCATTTCGCCGCGTATCGAAATCAGCAACCTCGCATCCTGGAGTTCGGCGTGAGCCACGGCGGTTCGTTGCAGATGTGGAAGGAGTATTTTGGTCCGGGTGCCAAAATCCACGGCGTGGACCTCAACCCCCAATGCCAGGACTTGGAAGAAGACGACATCCGCATTTTCATCGGCGATCAGGAAGATCGAGGCTTCCTACGCGAGTTGGCCGAAACCATCGGGCCGGTCGACATTTTGATCGACGATGGCGGCCACACGATGAATCAACAAATCGCCACGTTCGAAGAACTCTATCCGCTGGTGGCGATGCCCGGCGTGTATCTGGCGGAAGACCTGCATACCAGTTATTGGAAAGGCTTCGGCGGGGGCGTTCGCAAGAAAGCGAGTTTCATCGAGTATTCAAAGCGGCTGATCGACCAACTGAATGCCTGGCATGTCTACCGACGCCCAACCGGCTTCAGTCTCGGCGACCGAATCGAAGTGGATGCGTTGACTCGATCGGCCTATTCGATGAGCTACTATGACAGCGTCTTCGTCATTGAAAAAGCGGAAATCGCCGAGCCCGCTCATCGCACGACGGGGAACAAGTCCTTCGACTGATGGCGTTGACTTCCGGCTTCAACGCAAGATTTTCAACCCCATGCCAGCCCCCACAGGTTGTTGTTCCGATCTCCGAAAAAGTTGTCGATCGTCCAGTTCTGTTCGAATTGCTTTGTCGGCTCGGCTTCGCGTTCCGCGTCATCCACCAAGGTCGATTCGCGACCGATTTGTTCGAGCCGCAGAATCGCATTCAGACGCGGAGTGAGCTGCGGGTTGAGCGGGAGTCGTTGACGATTCCAGAATGCCCCCGCAACGCCGAAGTCCAGCGAAACCAAGAGTTGGTCGGTGACGGCGGATCCGTCGAACCAGATTGCGGGAATCGGCCCGGCCCGGTGTAAGTCGTCGATCACAAGTGGTTCGTCGATGAAACGCCACGCTGGGACGAATGCGTGCGGCGCTTGTGCCGAGTGTTGGTCGCTCCCGTCGTCGAAATCGGGCGCTGCGACGAGTGACGCACCTCCGGTCCCGGTCGCACCGGAATTGCCGCCTGCGGACCGTAGGCTTGGTGGCGAGTAGGCATCGGCGGCGTTCAAGTTCACGGCGTAGCCCAAATCCGCCAGCATCGCGACCGTGACCACGCTGATCGGGTTGGTCCCGCTATTCAGATAGCCGGTCATCAGTTCGTTCGCGAACACCGATTCGCGCCAGTGCGAATCCCGCGTGCCACTGCCGCCGGTGTTGGCGACGGGCACCGACGACTCGGAATTGCCGAAGACCGTGTTGTACTGGACGGTCGCCCCGGTGCCGGTGAATCGCGGATCGGCTCCGCCAGCGCCGGTGAGAAACCCCAAGTCGGTCCAAATGGTGCCGATCCCGAGCACATGTCCCATCTCGTGCAAGATGACGTTCTGCAACTGACCGCTAGATTCCAAACTGGCCACGTCCGCGCTGTCGAATTGCATTTGTCCCACGGCGGGAATCCGCGATGTGGTTCGGACGCCGGTTGGGCCTGCCGAACCCAGAATATTGCCGACGCCGTCGATGAACGGGGCGCTGGCTTCGATGGCGACGTCGTCCACAAATCGTTGAATGCCGTCCGTAAAGAAGGAACCGGGGACGGTCACATCGGGAACGTCGCCCGTGATGATGGCGGCCCAACGATTCGCGGCCGTGGTGAAGACGGCTTGTTGACTCGTCGTGAGGCTGCTGTCGATGAAAATGACGTCGATCGTGAACGCGGTGGCTTCGTCGTCCAAAACGTTGAGCGTGTCCGAGCCCGCGCTGTAGCCGCTTGCCGTGGCCGTAATCGTGACCGTTTTCGTTCCGTCGGCGACAAGATCGTCCACACCATTGATCGTCGTGACTTTCGAAGATTCGCCGATGCCGAAGTTGAGGGGCGTGGTGACGGTGGCTTCGTTGGTGTCGCTGCTGGTCGGCGTTACGGAGACTGCTGCTGCGGTCGAACCCCCGCGAGTCACCGTGGCCGTGGTGCTGCCGCCGTTTTCCGAAATCGAAGCGGCGGCAATTGTGACCGTCAATTCCGGCACGGTAACCAGCGTAAACGTGTGGATGCTGCCGTCGACCGCGCCGGTGATGGTCTGCGAAAACACGGCATTGTCGCCGGAATCGAGCGTCTCCACGATGGCGTTTGACAGCCGATCACCGCTGCCGTCGCTGCGATTGAAGACCTTGATGCTGCTGACTTCAATGGCCGACGCAAACGACACGAACCAGAACGGTTGAGCTTCGAGGTTCGTCACGCTCATCGACGAACCGGCGTAGTCCTGGTTGGTGTTGCCGTCGATCGCACGCGACGCCACGGCACCGGAACCGGTTAGCGTCGAAGATTGCGTCGCCGTCCCGCTCGGAGCCACGTTGGTGCCGTTGATGTCGAAGACTTGCACTTCGGCGAGTTGCAGATAATTCGAACCCGGCAATCTCACGCGGACCTTGCGGATATCCTGGCTGGCATCGGCGACGGTGAAGCTCTCCGCTTCGGCCGCGTTGTTGTTGCCGGAACCGTCTTGCCACGTGTTGACCACGAAACTCACATTCACCGTGCCCGCCACGAAATCACCCGTTGTGGCGTAGCGATACGTGGATCCGCTCACGAGTGTCGGTGCGCCTCCGACGAGCGCCGCGGTGCCCAGCCCGGCACCACTGAGCGTGAATTCGCCGCCGTTGATCGTGGCCGTGTTGAGGTCGCTGCCGCCGGCGTCATTGAACGTGACAGCGATGTAGTCACGATTGTTGAGTGTTTGCAGACCAATCGTGCTGCCATTCGTGGGACTTGAAAGATCGGCCGTGGGAGCGGTCGTGTCGGTCACGCTGGCCACTTGGAAGCGGTGCGTGCTGCCGTTGACCGCGCCCGTGACCGTGCCAGTAAACACGACGCCGTCGCCGGAATCCAGCGTTTCGACGATCGCGTTCGCCAGCCGTTCGCCGCTGCCGTCGCTGCGATTGAACAGCTTGATGCTGCCGACTTCGACCGCCGAAGCAAACGTCACCAACCAGAACGGTTGTGCGTCGAAGTTCGTCACGCTCATCGATGCGCCGGCGTAGGCTTGGTTGGTGTTGCCGTCGATCGCGCGCGATGCCACGGCACCAGAGCCGGTCAGCGTCGAGGATTGCGTCGCCGTGCCGCTCAGCGCCACGTTGGTGCCGTTGGTGTCGAAGACTTGCACTTCCGCAAGTTGCAGATAGTTCGAACCCGGCAATCTCACACGGACCTTGCGGATGTCCTGGCTGGCATCGGCGATTGTGAAGCTCTCGGTTTCGGCCGCGTTGTTGTTGCCGGAACCGTCCTGCCACGTGTTGGCCACGAAAATGACCGTCACCGTGCCCGAGGAAAAATCGCCGGATGTGCCGTAGCGATATGTCGATCCGCTCACGAGTGTCGGAGCGCCTCCAACGAGCGCCGCGGAACCGAGCCCCGATCCACCGAGCGTGAATTCGCCACCGTTGATCGTGGCCGTATTGAGGTCGCTGCCGCCAGCGTCATTGAACGTGACGTCGATGTAGTCGCGATTGTTAATCGCTTGCAGACCGATCGAGCCGCCGTTGGTGGGACTCGAGAGATCAGCCGTGGGAGCGGTCGTATCGGTCACGGTTGCCACTTGGAAACGGTGCGTGCTGCCGTTAACCGCGCCCGTCACCGTGCCCGTAAACACGACGCCGTCGCCGGAATCCAGTGTCTCGACCACCGCATGTGCCAGCCGATCCCCGCTGCCGTCGCTGCGATTGAACAGCTTGATGCTGCCGACTTCGACCGCCGATGCAAACGTCACCAACCAGAACGGCTGTGCTTCGAAGTTTGTCACGCTCATCGACGAACCGGAGTAGTCCTGGTTGGTGTTGCCGTCGATCGCGCGCGACGCCACGGCACCTGAACCCGTCAGCGTACTCGACTGAGTCGCCGTGCCGCTGAGGGCCACGTTGGTGCCGTTGATGTCGAAGACTTGCACTTCGGCGAGTTGCAGATAATTCGAGCCCGGCAAGCGCACGCGGACTTTGCGGATGTCCTGGCGGGCGTCGGCGATCGTGAAGCTCTCCGTTTCGACCGCGTTGTTGTTGCCGGAACCGTCCTGCCACGTGCTGCCCACGAAACTCACGGTCACTGTCCCCGCGACAAAATCGCCGGTCGTGGCATAGCGGTAAGTCGATCCGCTCACGAGTGCCGGAGCGCCTCCGACGAGCGACGCGGTGCCCAGCCCCGATCCCCCAAGCGTGAATTCGCCGCCATTGATCGTGGCCGTGTTGAGGTCGCTGCCGCCGGTGTCGCTGAAGGTGACATCGATGTAGTCGCGATTGTTGAGTGCTTGCAATCCGATCGAACCGCCATTGGTGGGACTCGACAGATCGGCCGTGGGAGCGGTTGTGTCGTTGACGGTCGCGACCTGAAACCGGTGAATGCTGCCGTCGACCGCGCCGGAAATCGTCCCCGTGAACACGACGGTGTCACTCGCATTCAGCGTCTCGACAACGGCATTCTCCAAGCGATTGCCGCTGCCGTCACTGCGGTTGAAAACCTTGATGCTGCCGATTTCGACCAGCGAAGCAAACGTCACGAACCAGAACGGTTGCGCCTGGAAGTTCGTGACGCTCATCGATGCGCCGGCGTAGTCCTGATTCGTGTTGCCGTCGATGGCTCGCGACGCCACCGCGACCGATCCAGTCAACGTACTGGACTGTGTCGCCGTGCCCGATGTGGCGACGTTGATGCCGTTGACGTCGAACACCTGCACTTCCGCAAGTTGCAGATATTCCGAACCCGGCAACCGCACTCGCACCTTGGCAATGTTGGCCCCACCGGCCGATTGAGTGATCGTGAAGTTGGTGTTCGACACATCGAAGAAGATGTTGCCGGCACCCTGGACCTTGATACGGGCGGTCGATGTCGCGGTATTCGGAATCGTGACGGCCTGCGAGCCGTCGTTCGGCACATTGCCGACCAGCGTCGAAAACGTGCTTCCGCCATCGGTTGTTAACAAGATGTTGACGTTGGCCGTGTTGATGCCGTTGGCGGTTGTACCGGCCACGTTCCACGTCACCGTTTGAGTGCTGCCACCCGCGAACGAAACCGCCGTGTTGGGACTCGTCACCGCGAAGGCCGCCCCCGTGTTGACAACGGTGACTCGCGATTCGTCGTGATTGACGCCGCCACCGTTGGCGCGGTTGTCCCGCACGGTGACGCGGAAGTCGAGATTCCGGCTGGTCGTCGGCAAGGTTTCGCCGATGACCGTGGTGTTGTTGAGCAGATCGCTGAGTCGCGGAAACGTGCGAGTCGGATCGGTCGTCGGCGTGAACGAGCGAAACAGTGGGCTGCTGCCGTTGTCGCCACCGTTCACGTCTTGTTGCGCACCGAGATCCCGCTCTTCCCAGACATAGGTCAGACTGTCGCCCGGATCCGCGTCCGAAGCGGAAGCCGTCAAGGTAAACGGCGTCTGGGCGGGAATCGTGTAGTCGCTGCCCGCGTTCACGGTCGGAATATTGTTGCCGGTCGCCGTGATCGTGGCGGCCGAGTTCGCCGCGCCGGATGTGGTCAGCGCGACGATTTCGTCATAGCTGGCCGCATGGAAATACGCGTCGCTATTGGATTGCAGGTCGTCGTCACCGCAGATGCCAGCGTACGCCATGATGGTCGAACCGCTGCCGGGTTCATACGCGGTGCCGCCGTTTCGATTTCCGCCCGCGCAATTGTCGCTGTCGCCGTTGAATGTATGGTTGCCGCCGAACTGGTGGCCGAGTTCGTGAGCCACGTAATCGACGTAAAACGCGTCGCCCGTAGGTGAACCCAGGCCCGTGACACCGCGGGCCTTTGAGCCGTTCACGCCGATGACGCCCAGACCGGCGACCCCGCCGCCGCCCGTACTAAAGACGTGACCGACGTCGTAATTCGCGCTGCCGATCACGTTGTCGATGTTTGTCTGGTTCTGGGTCAGCATCGCGACGCCGTTATTGTTCGAATAAGGGTCCGTCGAGCCGTCGGTGTAGACCAGCGAGCTGTTGCCGGCGATCAATTGCAACCGCACGGCGACGTCGCGTTCGTAAATACCGGTGACTCGGTTAATGGCCGTCACGATGGCGGCTTGTCCTTGCGAAACGCTTCCGCCATGAAACGCGGTGTATTCGCCGGTTGCCGCCACCGCGATGTCGTACGTGCGCAGACTCGCCCCCGACGAAACGTGGCCCACGCCGCCAACTGGGACGATGGAATCCGCGAAGGCGTCGACCGCGCTCAGTCCGTCGTCGGTGTCATCGCCGTCGTGTGTGCTCTCGTCCGGTGTTGGAAAGTGCTCGTCATCCGCATTCCCCTCAACATGCCCGCGTACGAGACTCTCGCGAAACCGGCCGACATCGCCGACGAGATCGCGTTGGTAGTACGTCAGATAAGTGTCGCTACCGAGGTGCGACTGTGGGTCGACGTAGTAATTCCCGGCTGGCGACAGGACTTGCGCGTGGAACCCGGCCGGAGTGATGTCGAATCGCAACACGGCGGCTGCGTCGTCCAGTCCCTGGCCGGCGTACGTCTTGATCTCGGGAAACTCCGCCGCCAACGCGGGTGACATGACGGGCGATTCCCAAACGGCAAACCGCGCGAACGATCCATCCGGTGTGGGCAGATTCAAAACCGTCGAGGAGTCCGTTCCACGCGCCGACGGCAGTGGGGCTGCCGACGTGGCCGCCCGCAACGCGTTCGTGTCGAGCGAAAACGCCGCGTAGCGTTCCGGCTGCAGAGACTGCTGCGTGACGCCGCTGCGAAACGCCAATTGATCGACCGACTGCCATCGCGGACTCGTGTCGAACGAAAACACCGGCTCGTCGACATCCGTGGGATCGCCATGCGGCATCGGACCGACGGCGACGAGATCCGACCGAGATAACAGCGTCCGGTCTTCGAGAATCTCGGACGCTTCGAGCAATCGCCCATCTTGACGGGCCGACCCTGACTTATGGCGCCGACGCTCGTCCCTGGACCGTCGCCCAAAAATGGATTGGAAATCTTGCATGATGACAGCGTCTCCGTTGATCTGCGGTAGGCCTGACGGCCGCGGTTACGGCGATGCGACGCCTGCCGGTGATTCAGCACCGTTTGTGGTGGCAACGCGTAGTGCCGATTGTGATGACTCAAGGATCCCGACCCAACATCGTTCAGTCTATCCACGTGGACATTGTGATTCACGCGCGAAACTTTGACGAATATCGCGATTGTGTCAGTTCCACCGATGGCGTCGATTGCGCGAAGTACTGAACGAAAGATTTAGAGGCTGATCGGTCAACTGCATGCCTTGGCAATGTGGTTCAAAGTTCACACCGCCGTTTCTAAATAGCCGAGCCCGATTCGCGGACAGCGGTTTGAGTCTATACAGCAAGCGTTTTCAACGGCG
>JAQBZS010000099.1 GCA_027622115.1 Planctomycetota bacterium
GATTGGCAGTTCCTGCTCCGGCTGCTGCTCCTGGGCGAGGCAGAGGTCAAGGCAAGCCCGGGGCCAAAGCAAAAACCGCAGCTGCGGCGCCGCAGGCCAAGAAAGAAGCCAAAGACGCACAGGCTGCAGCACGACCAGCAAGGGCGAACTCAGCCAAGCCATTGCCGGCGGCGAGCCAACCCAGTCCCGCTCGGGAGCAGTTGGCCAAACAGGTGGCCGAACAGGTGGACCGCGCGGCACTGAAAAGAGAATTGGATCTGTTGGTTCCAGGCAATGTTCTCCAAGACGCAAAACGCCGCTCGATCGCAGCCGTTCGAGTTTATGCGCATGCGGCGCGAGCGGATCGGCAGCCCGGCGAACGCGTCGACTTCACGGAAACGCTCTACTGGCATGCCGGCGTCAGAACAGCCGCCGAAACAGGCGAGGCCACGTTCGCATTCAGCCTCAACGACTCGGTGACCAGCTTCCGAATCACAGCCGACGCATTTGACGCAAATGGAGCCTTGGGTTCCGCCACGAGTACGATCGATTCCGTCGAGCCGTTCTACATCGAGCCCAAGCTTCCGCTCGAAGTCACGCAGCACGACACGCTTGAAGTGCCGTTCGCGTTGGTCAATTCCACCGACGAGTCACTGCCGATTTCGTCGGTCAACATTCAGGCTCCTGGAGCACACACGGTCGACTTGCCCGTCAAGGAACTCGCGCCGGGGCAACGAGCACGCGGCATCATTTCGATCGATGTCGGCGAATTCACGGGTGCGGCGGATGTGATGATCGCGGCGGCGGCGGGTGCGTACCGAGATCAAGTGACTCGCAAACTCAATGTGGTTCCGCTGGGCTTCCCGGTCGAAATCGCTCATGGCGGGATGCTGTTTGCCGACGAAACGACCGCTCACGAAGTTGTGATCCCGGACGATATCGTGCCCGGCAGCATTCGCACGCAGGCCAAAGTCTTTCCGACTCCGCTGGGCAATCTGACTGCGGCACTGGAACGCTTGATCCGCGAACCGAATGGGTGCTTCGAACAGACGAGTTCCTCGACGTATCCACTTATCATGGCTCAGCAATACTTCCAGTCGCACACGGGAGTTGATCCCGCGCTGATCGAACGCAGCAGCGCGATGCTCGACAAAGGCTACAAGCGGCTGATCGGTTACGAGTGCAAGGAACACGGCTTTGAGTGGTTCGGTGCCGATCCCGGTCACGAAGCATTGACGGCCTACGGGCTGATGGAATTCACCGACATGTCACAAGTTCGCGACGTGGACGCCGACATGTTGGCTCGGACTCGTCAATGGCTGCTCGGCACGCGAGACGGCAAGGGCGGCTTCAAGCGGCAACGCCGAGCACTCCACACGTGGGTCACCGATCCCGATGTTTCGAATGCCTACATCACATGGGCGTTGTTGAGTGCCGGCGAAACCGACCTGACAGCGGAAGTCGACCAGGTCGTCAACGCGGCCCAGAAATCACAAAACACGTACGTGCTGGCTCTCGCCGCGAATGTCGCGGTATTGGGCGGCAGGAAAGACGCGGCACTCGGCCTGCGAGACCGACTAATCAAGCTCCAGGAATCCGACGGCGGCATTCAAGGGGCGACGCAGTCCATCGTCGGCAGTGGAGGCGACGCGTTGCGAATCGAAGCGACCGCGTTGGCCGCTTTGGCGTGGACATCGGACGTCGATTACATCGATCACGCGGATGCGGCGATTCGTTATTTGGCGAGTGCATGCAAGGCCGGTCGCTACGGGTCCACGCAGTCCACCGTGCTGACGTTGAAGGCCATCGTGGCTTACGACAAGTCCCAGGCCAAACCGAAATCACCGGGCACGATCCAATTGGTGATCGACAGCAAGCCCATCGGCGCAGCATTGGCGTTCGACCGAGAAACCCAAGGCACGATCGAACTTCCTCAGTTTGGTGAGCATCTCAAGCCCGGCAAGCACACGATCGGCTTGCGGATGGTGGACGGTTCCAGCATGCCGCACGCGGTGTCGATCAACCTCTTCAGCACAAAGCCGGCATCGTCCGAGAAGTGCGAATTGCAGGTGGTTACCAAACTTCGAGATAAGAAACTGACGGAAGGCGACGTAACGGAAGTCGATTTGCAACTCGCGAATCTGTCGGACAAAGTCGTCACGAATCCCATAGCGATCGTCGGTATTCCGGGAGGCCTAGAAGTCCGACACGATCAACTCAAGGAGTTGGTAAAGTCCAAGAAGATCGCGGCGTACGAAGTCATCGGTCGAGACGTAGTGTTCTATTGGCGGGAACTCGCGGCCGATTCCCAGGTGCGATTGCCGATCAGCGTGATCGGTGCCGTTCCCGGCGATTACACCGGTCCCGCCAGCCGGGCATACCTGTACTACACCGACGAACACAAGCACTGGGTCGGTGGTTTGAGTGTTTCGATCGCGCCGAAACGTTAGCTGTCCCCACGATGGTTTTCTGGAGACATGGCGTTTTAGTTTTCAATTCTTGAACCACGAAATACACAAAACACACGAAAGAAAGACATGTGCAAAGCAACGATCACCGTCGTCGAGCAGTGATCGGCGTATTTACTGAACACGTCGTTAATCCGAATCCCTTTTGCTTACTTCCTTTCGTGTATTTCGTGGTTGCATGACCCATTTCCCTGACATTGCGGTCACTCGTGAATTGAATTGAGTTGTCGCTGCGAGCGATCAATGATGACTGAACTGCTCGCCGCTCAAACGTCAGGCGGTCTTGACGGCTTCGTTCGCGAGATCGATTTGATTGGAGTCGATGCGGCTGGACGTCGTGGTATTCCAGGTCAACAGCGTTCCGGGGTAATCGCCCATGTCGGCGTAGCGGCCGAGCTTGTAGATGTGCTCGCGGTAGTTCAGCACGTCCAAGACGGCCAGCGATTGGATCGCTCGCACCGACACGATCTGTTCCGAGATGCGTCGCGGATGCAGCAGCAGTTGGCCGAGTCGCCGTTCGCCTTCCGCTTGCGAGTTCTGGTCGGCGTTGGCCCATACGACCAACGCGTCGCGGGCTTGCCAAACATTGTTGAGTACGGCTCGCCAAGCCGTCTTCTTGTCCATGCGGTCGCTGATTCCGAATTCGGTCCAAAACCGATTGAACTTGCGCTTCAACAGCCAATGCGGCAGCAGGCGACTGGGCAGCGGTGGACGAGATGAGGCGTCTTCGAAGACTTGCGTCAAAATCTCGCAGGGCGATAAATGAACTCGGACTTGGTCGAGATCCGCGACGTAGGCGATCGTGGCTGCTCGGAGATGCTCGTTCGAACTGAAGGCTCCGGGTGTCAACCCGGCATTGTCCGCGGCTCGATCCAACAGGCCGCCGTCCAACAAATGCCGGAGACGTCGGAGGTCGGCTTCGGACCGCTCGCGCTCGTGTTCCACTTCCAATTGGAAGGCCGGGTCCAGCCGCAGGAAATCGAGATCCACGTCGATTTGACTGCCTTCGATCGTGGTTCGCGTCGAACCGGGGAGCGGGATGCCGAGGAACTCCGGATCGAGCATCATGCGGATTCGCAAACTGGCCAACACAGCGGGGCCTCGGATGCGCATGATCTTGCGGACCGCGGAATGAAATTGGGCTTTGGCGGCGTCGCGGTTGCCCTTGCGAAGTTTCGGCTTGCGGATTTCTTGGACGGAATGGAACACCCATACGATCAGCTTGCCCATGAGTTGCAGCAGTTTGCCGAGGAAAAACACCGGCAGCAGCAGGGCTCGACCACCCGAAAGCCACGAGTTATACAGCGTGAAGAGATTGACGACGCGCTGGTCCTTTGGCATGTCGTGCAGCGGGAATGTGCCGAAGATGCGGCGAATCAACATGGATCGGTCGGTTACCAATCTTGACTGCACCGCCGAACCGAATCGCAGTGAAATATCTCGATCACGTTGCTCGTCGAAATCCAAAAAGTGCAGCGCGGTGAATGCGGTCGTGACGTACGTCTGTTCGATTTCGGTGCCTTCCTTGATGACTCGTTCCGCGTCGCTGGACGGGCCTTCCGCGGCAAGCCACGCGCGATAGTGCTCGCGGTCGGCGGCGTTGACGAGCGGCAATTCCGCCAACGGGATGGCGTTGCGGTTGTAGTCCACCAACAAGCACGCCACGGAATGCGAGATTGACTTCGACACGAAATTGAACCAGATGTATGGCCCATTCAGCAGTGATTTCTGTCGCGTCAGATCCAGCCGCGCGAAGTCCTTGATCTGCTTCTTGCTGACGCGTCCCGACAGCTTTTGAAATTGCAGCAACGCCGGATTGCCCAGCAGTTGACTCGTGGTGCGAATGTCGGAGTCCGTGAACATCGAACCGTTGAGCCAGTCGCGATACAGCAAGGTGACATCGTCCATGCCCGGCAGAATGGACTCCTTGCCGGTGCCGACTTGCGCTTCGACGATGGATTCCAACACGCGTTCGAAGAAGCTGTCGAGGTGTTGCGTGCGAACGTCTCCGCTCTGTTGATCGGTGGCCGTCGCGTCGGGCGGGTCGGTCTCTTCGCCTTCGCTTGCAGCGCCACCGGTAATCAGTTCGGCGGTCGTCTTGCCCACCCAAGGACTCGCCGAAATCGTGGCGTCTGGATGAAACGTCTCCCATTCCGGTCGCAGGATGCGTTCGTAGAGAATTTCGGCGTCGCGTTGCAGTTCGCGGCTGCGAAAGATCTCCGTTAGCGACAGGAATCGAGCTTCCGCAGAACGTTCGTAAAGTTCGGTGGCTTCGCGAGCGATGTTCTTTAGCCAGTTGCCCAGCAGCAGAATCAGGATGCAAATGCTGCCCACAACCGCGACCGTGATACCGACGTAGCGTTCCAGAAAATGACGCACGGGCACGAGCCCGGAAAACATCTGCATTTGCAACAGCAACTGCACGAGCACGTAGAACCCGCCGAACATCACCAAGCGATAGGCCGGACGGCTGGAACTCTTGACGAGCATCTGGCCGACTCGATCCACGAACTGCGACGGAGTCACCGTGCCGTACAGATCGGCGACCCAGAAATACGCGTCGTGATAGCGGCGGATGACGCCCGCGATGCGAGTGGCGGTGGCAGAGACCACTTCCGGATCCGTCATCTCGGGCGTGAGTTCGGGAATGCAGCGGGAAATGATCGGCAGCCACCGAATGGGCGGTCTCGCAAACGTGCGGATGTTTTGCGCCAGATGTCCGACCAATTCATCGCCGAGGCTCACTTCGACTTCCTGCGGCGTCACGGTCTCGAACTTTTCGATCAGCGTTTGTGCGGGGATCTCGCGGAGTGACGACTGTCTCGCATCCGGCCACTGGGCACCGGACACGTCCATGGTCGAAATGACTTCGCTCAGAACGGACAAGCGTCGCCCGGCGATGACTTCGCGTGCGGATGGTTCGGCCGTGTTTCCCAGTTCAACCCACGTATCGCGGACTTCACGTCGCAGACGATTCAGCAACGCACGATCGCTGAAGAGCAGGGCTTCGGCGCGTTCGAGTTCCCCGCGGGTGGGATACAGGATGATGTTGTGATTCAGAATGTGGCCGTAGCGGCGGGCGAGGCGATCCAATCCGCGAGCCAGCAATCCGAATCCACGCAGCAAGCGCATCAGCGGCCGCAGCAATCGCACGTAGCGAGCCAATCTCGGCAGCCGCAGAAACCGAGCCAAACGTCCGGCTCGCAACGCATCGGGACCGGCGGCGAACGTCATTCCCGAAGCGATCAACCCGACTGGCAACGACGGCACGAAGTCGATCAGCGCGTGTCGCCGAAACCACAGCCAGCGGCCTTCGACCATCCGTAACTTCGTGAAGAATTCGGCGAGAAAAATGAAGCACGCGGCGGCGTCGATGATGTTGATCCAGAGCACGATGCGGTGAAACCGGGCGGCGTAATCGTCGAGTGCCGCGTGATCCGCCAAAAGCAATGTTTCGCGAATCCCATCGCGGGCTTCCTGCACATCCGCAGGCTTGCATTGCAGGGCATCGGCGATCATTGCGTCGTCGTAACCGTGGCAGATCAAGTCGAAGACTTCGTGCTCGCCGATCTCGGTTTCCGCGTTGCCTTTGGTGAGCCTCGCCAGCGGCCGACTCCAAACCACTTCGAACAGCATCAAGCCGATGACCAAGCAGATCAGAAACAAGACGACGCGTTCCATGAACGCCACGCGAGGTTCGCCGAAGCGAGACTCCAGGCGATTTTGCAGTTCGCGTTCCTGCCGCTCGGCTCGCAATCTGGAGAACTTGCGCTTCAGCCGACTGCGTGCCGTGCCGCGAAACACCTCGACATGCTGCAAGTGCCACTCGATGTCTTTCAGCACCAAGCCGAGTTGCGCCGACGCCTGTTCCGGTGTGACTTGATCGATCGACGTGAGGATCATTTCGGCGCGGTCCGCCAATTCTCGTGCCCAGGCAAGCCGCTGTTCCGAGGTGGGCGTCGATCGCGAGATTTGATCCAGAAAGGCGCGTTTCAGCTGCGTTTCCGTTTCACGCAGCTTTTGGAAATAGCTCAACGATTCGTTGTGCGTGTCCGAATCGGCGGAGGCCTCGAGCAGTTCCAAATGGATCGTCGTTGTCTGTTGCAGATGCTCGAAACAGCCGTCCGCGTTTGGACGAACGAGAAACTCCTCGACCGCCGCCTTCCAGCCATCGACGGTGCGTTCCTTGAGATCCGCCAACACGCCCACGGTTTCGACCGTCGTTTCGGACAGCTCCCACTGTTGAGCTTGCCGCCGCCAATGCCCCAATTCGTCGAGGACTGCATTGGCGACTTCGTGTTGCACCACCCGATTGGATTCCACCCACAGTCGGCGGTCCACATTCACCAGAGCCCTGGACGCGGCCTCGACATCATCGAGCAGACGATTCTCGACGCCACGCAGTTGTTGCTCCAACCGCTTGATTCGGCGAGTGGCTTTGGTGCCGTCGTCCTCAAGTTCGGCTTGGTCATCGATCGCCGCTGGATCCTGGGTATCACTCACCGACGATTCCTTTCGCGGTCGTGCCTGCGGCGACGGAACGGGGCGGGTCGGACTTTGTCAAATCCAGTGTTTCCACGCCGCGGATCAAGCGGCCCATCAACAGCCCGGCCATCAGCAGCATCACGGCTGCCGCGACGCCCACGATCAACGCCGGTCGTCCACCGGAAGGTCTTGGTCGACCGAGCAGCGGTTCGAAGCACATGGTCGCCACGATCTTCAGACACGCACCGGCGGTCATCAACAAGTTGAGCAACACCAACAGCACGACCACATGCCCAATCGATGACTTCATCTCCATCGGCAGGTTGGCGGACATCAACAACAGTTGGCTCCAGAACCCAGGCAACGGCGGGATGCCGGCGAGGCTCAGCAGGGCAATTGCCAAACTCACGCACGCGATCGGTTGCCGACGAATGATCCCGCTCAAGTCTTCCAGTTCGTCGATCGGACGTTCGGGGCGGTCGAGATACCGCAGCAACGACATCGCGCCGATCACGGCTACCGACAGCGTGAGCAGGTGCAGCACGGCGGCTTGCAGCCCGCTGGGCAATCCGCTTCCGCCCGCCAGACCGATGTCGGGAAAGCGTGACTCGAAGCAGCCCACCGCGCAGCCAGCCAGGGTGTAGCCGATGTGTGCCATTGCCAAGTAGCCGACGATCTCACGCACTCGGGTTCGAGTCACCGCGTGGATATTGCCGACGGTCATCGTCGCCACGGCCGTCACTGTCAGTGCCAATTGGAACGATTCTCGGAATGCCATCAGCACCGGAATCAGCCGGATCAAGATCACGAGGGCCGCACACTTCGGCACAAGATGCAGCACGGCTTCGAACGATGTGGACGTCTTGCCGATGAGATTGTCGATGCCCACATGAAACGGTGCCGCCGCCAGTTTCCAGCCCAATCCCGCGATCACCATCACTGCGGCCACGTGCCCCAACACCGACGGTTGACCGACCGATTTCTCCGAGAGGTAACTGGACGCAAACGTCGTGCGCATTGTGTCGAAGGAAGTGCTGCCCGCCAGGCCGGCCAACAACGCCAGCGCCACGGCAAGCAGCAGCGTGGACAACCCATTTGCCGCCAGAAAACCGCGAGCGACTCGCGGGGACGTGTCGTCGCCGTCACCGAATGCCAAAGGCCACACCAGCGGCAGCATCGACAATTCCAAGGCCAGCACCGTTTCGACGGCGTCGTCGGCCAGCGTGGCCAGCAGTCCGCCCGCCGTGGCGAGCAAGATCGACCCAAAGGCCGCGTACGATTCAGCGGTTCCGCGTTGCGTCGAGAATCTCGCGACCAACAGCGCGGACACCGCGAGCAACAGTCCCAGTTGAACGACAAAGGCGAAACGATCGGCCGCGACAATGCCGAGCGGCCCGCGCGTGTCGATCTGTTCCATACACTCGAACAGACACAGCCCCGCGACGCCCATCGCGAATAGCGACACGGCCGCGGGGCTCAGCGTCTTGCGGATCCGTCCGCTTCGCAGCAATTCGGCGATCAGCAGCAGCAGGCCGGCGGCGAGGATGAGCACCCAGGCGGGCGTGGTCGGATTGATGGTCGGCGTGGTGATCAGCATGCGAGCCTGTCTCGAAGAATGAGTTCACGACTCGTTTTCGACGGGATCGGTTTCGACGGGATCGGTCTCCGCCAACCGCACCCGAATTTCGTCGCCGTCCACCGACACTTCATAGCAGTCGGTCTTCAATTTGGACTGCGGGTTGTCGAGCCACGTGCCGTTCTTGACGCAAAATCTCCAGGCGTGCCAAGGACACGTCACGGCACCGTCTTCGACATATCCACTGGCCAGCGAGGCTCCCATGTGCGGGCAGGAATCGTTGATGGCGTGGTACTCGCCGTCGATCAAAAACACGCCCACCATGCTCCCATCCACGGGATACGAACGCCCTTGTCCCTCGGGAATGTCTCCAACCTTGGCGACAGATATAAACTCCGACATCGTCCTTCCCGTGCTCGTTTGCGACTCGGCGGTGAGTGAAATCGAGCGGATGGTATCGGCTAAGTTTGAGGCATCACAGTCATGCCGGTCGCCGCGAGTTGATTCGAGTTATTCTCGCCGCGCCAAATAATGGCACTTTTGTTCGTTTAACCGCACGCCGCAGGCACGCGCGTTTGAGCAACGTGACCCGGTTTCGTGTGCCCAAACGCGCGTGCCGACGCGGGGTGCTCGCGACTTTGCTCCAGACGTTGAAAGAATCGCGGGTCCGGTGCATGTGGTCGTGACCTACCGACGCGGCGAACTCGACTGCTATTTGAACGGACGCCGGACGGACAAGCAGTCGAAGGTGGAAGGCGATTTTCGCAATTGGGACGCACAGCATTTGCTCTTCGGCGACGAATGGACAAGCGAACGCAATTGGGCCGGTGCTCTGGAAAGCGTTGCGATTTACAACCGCTGCCTGGATTCGACCGAGGTTGAACGCAACGCTCGGGAATACGCCCGCATCCGCGAAATGCGTCGCAGCAAATGAGCGGCTCGGATTGGAATGCCCGGCATCCACGCCCGATTCACAATCTTGTGCAATTCTCGTAACGCTCGGCAGCGGCCACGACCATCTTTTGTCGAATCTCGAACATCAGCACGGTCGATGTCGTGTGCAACATCCTCGCAAATCTGAAATGGAAAACAGCATGCCACGAATCATGAGTACTTGTCTGGTCACGCTCATCCGCGTGTTTTGGCCCGCTGGTCGCGGACGATCAAGTCAAGCCGGACGCTATCCCCGCCGGATTGAAAGACTTCAAGGGAATCCTCGTCGGCAAGCTGACAACCAAAAATGACGACAAGGGGCAGCTCGTCATCAAGGTGGAAAGCATTAAGCGGAGTTGGAACGGTAGTAAGGCGGAAGACCCCAAGCAGGCGATTGGTAAGTCGCTGATGTTGCAGCTCCCCGAGAAAACACGTCTCCGCGAAAACTTCCGCGGATTAAAAGTTGGCGACGCGATCGAAGTCGGCACGTTTCAGATTGAAGCCGGTCTGCGGATCGTCGAATTGCTGCGTAAGGCCGAGTAAGGCATCAAACGGGACGCTAGCTGGCGGTTCCCAGGTAGGTTATTCATTGCCGGTTGCCGAACACCATCCAATTCGGCCCCCCAAAAACAGGAATTGAAGGAGCTTTTCAGATGTTGTTTCGATTTCGAATTCAGGCTGTCATCGTTGCAGTCATTGTGTCTTGCGGTTTCCTACAAAAGGCGACGGCAGACGAAGCTCCCAGTGAGTCACCGAAGAAGCCTTCGGTTGACGGCGAAGCCCAGTCCGAGGCCAAACCGCCGATCGCAGACAAGCCCGATTCAGAATCCGAAAAGCCCAAATCAGAATCCGGCAAGCCCGTCGGCGAGAAAAAGCCATCGAAAAAGCCATCGAAAAAGGCCGAGTCTCGCAAGCCCTCCGGCAGCAAAACTCGCGCGGGCGAATCGGAAGACAAACGACAATCTGGCGAGCAGGAATTCCGGATTTCGTCACTCGGCGACGCACGGCATCCGATGGTCCGATTCCTCAAGGAATTCGACCGAAACAAGGACGGCAAACTCAATCAGGAAGAACAGTCGGCCGCAAAAGAAGCGTATATGAAGAACGTGGAAAACGTTCAGCGGGTTCGAGCCGAATACATGCGTCGGTTGGAACAGATGCTGCGCCAACGACAGGGAGGCGCGGGAATGGACCAACGGCGTCGCGGTTTCGAATCGGCAAGACCAGACCGTCGACCTGACAACCGCAAGCCAGGTGGCGGCGATCGTAAGTAATCCGTTGAATAGGCCGGACTCGATGATGTCCGCTGCTGGCTCGCTGAGTGATCATTGCAAATCGGCAACGAGCGCGCCGACTCCAATCTGGTTCACGTTTTGCCTGTCAACTGCTCCGCCAATTGTCGAGGGCTCTCGGTGCCGATGATTTCCACTTCGCGACACTCCACAAGGTTACGAAACCATGTGTGTTGTCGCTTGGCAAATTGTCTTGTCCTGTTTTGAATCAGAGTCACGGATTCGGCGAGATTCCTGGCTCCATTCAAATGCTCGATCACTTCGCGGTAGCCGAGTGCTTGGCCGGCGGTGCGACTCAGCGCATCGCAGGTCGCGGACAATTGTCGAACTTCCTCGACCAGCCCTTGCCGGATCATGTCTTCCGCACGCTGGTCGATTCGCTTCCGCAACCACGCTCGCGGCGGACTCAACCAATAGACGTGTGGCGGACGATCCGCTGCAGATAGCGGCTGTTGGTGCTGTTGCGACGACAACGGCGTCCCGGTGATATGCTGGACTTCCAGTGCACGGATGACTCGTCGCGTGTCGTTCGGATGTAATGTCTCGGCGGATGCTGCATCGACGGCACGCAGTTGTTCATGCAGCCAGGCAATGCCGTGGACTTGCAACTGAGACTGCAAGGAGTGGCGAAAGTCCCAGTCCGCCGGGGGACCACTGAACACGCCGCGCAAGACGCCGCGCAAATACAGGCCGGTGCCGCCAACGAAGAGCGGTGTCTTGCCGCGTGCTTGAATCGACTCGCACGCCACGCGCGCGGCGGACACGTATTCCGCCAAGCTGAATTCCTCGTTCGGATCGAGCACATCAATGAGATGATGCGGGACTCGATTCCGGTCTGAAATCGACGGCTTCGCGGTGCCGATATCCATGCCGCGATACAGCGACATGGAATCGAGCGAGACGATTTCGGCATTGATCCGCGTGGCAAGTTCCAGCGCGACACTTGTCTTCCCGCTGGCCGTGGGGCCGGCGAGAAACCAAGTCTGTCGCAGAAGTTCCGAGGGAAACTGAATGGACTCGGCGCAGGCGGCTACTGGTTCGATTCGGTCTCGTTCCACTTCACTTTGTATTTCTCCTCGAGCTGCTTCCGCCATTTGGGACCGATACCTCGATATTCCGTCTGAGCCAGCGTGGCCGTGGTTGGACGATTCATGAATTGTTGAGCAAACTGCTGCATCAATTCCGGCGGAATCCCTTCCGGAAGTTGCGGTCGCTCGCGTTCGGGATTCGACAGGATGAATTCGTCCTGAATTTTCGCCATCGCGTCTTCGTCCGTCGTTTGCCGACTATTCAATTGCACGACGCAATACGTCGTTCGATCGGCATTGGAGACGACCCGAATTTCACCAACCTGCATGTCGTTGAAGACCGTTTCCATGAATTTGTTGCCGGCATCTTCCACGAAACTCAGAGGGGTGATCGTGTGCCGGAACGGATTCAGCCAAGTGATGCGGCCCGAATTCCGCGGGCTCGAAATCTCGACGGAATCGTCTGCATCCGTCAGCCGTTGAATCTTGAAGAATTCGATCTTGAGATTCGCGGATACACCGTCCGCATCCTCGGGAATGCTGATGCGAAACGTGGGTTGCACGAAGGTACGACCGGCGACTTTCTTCCAATCGAAAGGTTCAGCTTTCTTGGGAGTCGGCTTTTCGGCGGGTGGCTTGGGGTCCGTCGGAATCGGTTTGACGGGCGGCTTATCGTTGGGTGACGGCGTTACGGGAGTCTTGGGTGGTTCCGGCTTTGCGACTGACTTCTTGGGCTCCGTTTTTTCCGGTGCAGTCTTCGGCGGGTCTACTGCATCGTCCTGGCACTCGCCGTCCGACTTGTCGGATTTCACCGGTGCGGGTTGCTTCGGCGCAGGCGGTTTTGGTGCAGGCTTTGTTGCCGGTGCCGGTTCAGTCTTCTTCGTTTCAGGTTCCGGCTTCGGGGGTGCCTCGGTTTTCTTGGGTGCTGGTTCTCCGTCATCGACTTTCGTGGCGGG
>JAQBZS010000100.1 GCA_027622115.1 Planctomycetota bacterium
ACGGGGCCGGTGGAGAGCACATAGAAAACGGTAGGGTCAGCAAAGTTCAATGCTCGCGACTTACGACGTTGGAACAAATTACGCGTCAACTCGCGAGCATTGAACTTTGAACCCCAGCCCTCCTCCACCCGAGAGTATACCCTCGGTCTCCCCCATTGCCACGGGATTGCCGCGTCACTTGATCGTCACGAAGTCGTGGTGATTGAACAGGGAATGCACCAGATTCTCGCGAGCATGCAGCCGTGGATCGGCGGACGGGCGATTTCCATCTCGATTCTCGTGAGTCGCTGCGGTCTTTGTAGCCGTGCTTGACCGATAAACGCCGGTTCGCGCCGCGAGGAATTCGAGGCAGATCTTCGATTCCAGCGCGACAACGGGCCGTGCGACAACTTGCTCGAACGCGGCCTGAATGAACGACGCGTCGTCGGCGAACTCTTGGGACAAGCGACGCGCGAGCAATCGGGACTGCACCACGGCCAGTTCGCTGTTGAACAGCGCCAAGGCCTGATGCGGCACGATGCTGACATGCCGCTGGTAACACTCGGTCGAATCCGCTCCGTCAAACAGCTTCAAGAACGCCATTTGCCGTTCGGGAGATTGGTGGAAGTACAGGCTGCGACGTGGGACCGACATCCCATCTTTGCAGTCTAGGTCGGGACCACCGAGTGTCGCATCGAGTCCGCCGCCGACCGCCAGCACGCTATCCCGCACGGTTTCGGCATCCATCCGTCGAGGCGGCATGCGCCATAACCAATGGTTGTCTGGATCGGCCACAAGGTTCTTCACGACCGGCGTCGAAGCTGATCGATAGCTCCGCGACGTAACGATCAACCTGTGCAAGTGCTGCATCGACCACGGACCGGCAACCGGTTTTCCGTTCGTCCACCGGAAGGGTTCGGCATTCCCCGCAGGCACCAACGACGGGTGTTGCAATTCGGCAGCCAGCCAGTCGAGCAATCCCGGATGACTCGGTTTTTCCCCGTTCAAGCCGAAATCAAACACGGTCGTCACGAGCGCGCGACCGAAGCGTCTTAACCAAATGTGATTCACGGCCACCCGTGCGGTGAGTGGGTTCTGCTCGTCCGCCACCCAGCGAGCCAACGACAAGCGTCGCCCGGACGACGACCCGTAACTGCCGGACAATCCGCTGTACTTCGGTGTCGCCGGAGCGTCGACCGCCTTTTCGGCCGCTTCCACTTGCTGGGTTGTCGATTCGACTTTCTTCTTCGCGCCCTCGGCCGCCTTCGTCAGCTTCTCGACGTCTTTGGCATCACCGTGTTTCCCGGATTCCGCCAGAACAATCGCGCCTTTCAATTCGTGTTCGGCCTGAAATCGCGTCTTTCGGGCGTTCGCCAGCGCCAATTGACGTTGCGCGGCTTGAGCGGCGATCGCGAGTTCATCGTGCCGCGTCTTATGCGTTTTTGTCGCGGCTTCGTCCTCTTTGGGAGGCGCGTTGAGCAGTCTCCAGGAATCCGCAGCCCACGTTGCCCGATAAGACGCAAGTTCCGCCTGGTTGATGTCGAACAGCAATCGCGACCGCTCGGCCACGGCTTCCGCCAGCGACAGGTGTGACGGTTGCGACTTGTCGAGGCTGGCAAGCGGCGCAAACAGCGGGAATGTTTCGGTGGGGACTAGAGGTGCGTCGTCCGGAAGTGGATCGATTCGCAGGTGGTGGAATTCGACGGCGGCACCGATGGTCAACAAGCGCAATGTCCCTGGATCGGACGTGATTGAGTATGTCTGCTGCAGCAGATCGTTGAGGAAGATGTTGACCAGACCATCGCGGACATCGACCCGCAACACGAATTCTTCACCGAGTTTGATCGGAAACTCGCGAGCGTACTTTTCGTGAAAATGCCGCTCGTCACCGTACTCGAAGAAGAACCTCAGTCCCGGTTTGTCCTTGTTGACGGACAGCATGACCGCTTCCCCACGGCTGCCGTTCGGCGACCGATTGAACATCACACCGACCAGGCCTTCGTTTCCGCCGGTGATTCGCAATCGCAGACGGAGCGTGAACCGGGCCGGCGGCAGTTGCACGGCTTCCAAGAAACAATCCCGTAGTTCATCGACCAGTGATTGTTTCAGATGCCCCTTGCTGAAGTCCCATTGACCACGGCCTTGCTTCCACACATCGCTTCGCGGCCTCTGAAACGATTCGATGACAAACGTGTCCTTTGCTGCGGACGAATTATCGGTGCTGTTCTTCGCGAGCCGCAGTTCGGTATCCGCCACGTATTTCCGCGCCGACACGATCGCCTGTTCGGATTGGCGAACATTGTGCTCCAAGCGCGCCAGCGTCTGCTTGTGGACCGACTCGCGTAGATGTGGGATGCGTGCTTGCGGAGGTAACCCAACCGGCTGCGGTTCGGTCCATTCACCAAAGACACTCGGCACACCCGGCGTGATTTTTCGAGTCTCGTCCGGAGTTCGATCATTGCCACGGATGTAGAACTTTGTGGCCGCGTTTTGTTTTTGATCAAAGATGCGGGCCACACCCGCCAAATCAACACCAGCAGGACCGCCTCCACCGCTGTCGATCCCCACACCAACCGGCTCGAAAATGTTGCGCCACCGATAGTACTCGTCGTGCCAAATCGGATCGTACGGATGATCGTGGCATTGAACGCACGCCAAGGTCAGTCCGAGGAATGCTTTGGCCGAGTGCTCGACGGTATCCCGAATCCACTGTTCGCGGCTGTCGGTGTTGCGGTTGCGGACGAGAAATCCGGTCGCCCGCAAGTTGCCAGGGTCGAAGGGCACGATCTCGTCGCCGGCCAACATCTCCATGGCCATTCGGTCGTATCCCTTGTCGGCATTGAGCGACTCGACCACCCAGTCGCGCCAGTGCCAGATGTTCTTCTGGCTGAACCGCACCTGGTCCTGAATGCCGTACCAATCACTGTAACGCCAAACATCCAGCCAGTGCCGCCCCCAGCGCTCGCCGTAATGTGGACTGGCCAGTAAATCATCGACAACCTTTTGAAAGGCGTCCGGTGACGTGTCCGCCAAGAACGCTCGCAATTGATCACGCGACGGCGGTATCCCGATCAAATCCAGAGAGACGCGACGCAACAGAACGTGCGGTTCGGCGATCGGACGAGCGACGACGCCGGCAGCCTGTTGCCGATGCGCCACGAATGCATCGATCGGATTCCGCGACCAGTCACCACTCGGCACGGCCGACGGTTTCGGTCGCAGGATCGGCTGAAAGGCCCAGTGCGCACGCGGATCGTCTGCTCGTTCACCCTCGGGGGAAACCGCGCCCGCTGCAATCCACTGCTTGAGCGTGTCGATCTCTTTTTCAGAAAGCCGCTGCCCTTCCGGCGGCATGCGCGATGCGTCGTCACCGGTGATCCGTTGAATCAATTTGCTGTTCGCCGAATTCCCCGGCACCAGAGCCGGCCCGTTTTCACCACCCTTGAGTGCCAAACTCTTCGTATCCAGCCGCAACGCGGACTGCGATTTCAACGGCCCGTGACAGCGAACGCAGTACACCTTCAAGATTGGCTTAACGTCGCGGACGTAGTCGACCGGATCGGCTGCACACACCGCCGCGGGATTCGAAATGCAGGCCATCACGCCAATCAACAAGGCGATGTCGTAAAACCTGCGTGTGGCGCTCATAAGACTTTGCATTCGGCGGCCTCGGATCGAGTCAATTGAATCTACTTAATGGCATGGAACTACTTGCGATACCCAAGCCGCGGAAGCGCTATTGATCACCGTTCAGTTCAGTCGTCGAGGAACTCGCCGAGAGCCTCGAACAACTTCGCGTTGTCGCGAATGATCCACCGCTTGACTCCGGCGAAACTCGACCCCCGACTGAGATGGCCCTTGATGCGATTGAGCAGGTCGGTCTTATTTCCATGCGGCTTGAAGTCAAAATAGAAGAAAAGTAGATCTTGAAAATCACGAATATCCAGCAACAGGGCAGTCCGGATATTGGCCGACTCCATCATTTTCAGTTTCGTCGTACCGTTGTAAGCCTCGTCAAGCAATTGCTGCGTTTGAAGCGTGCGAGGGTCCGAGTCGGTCGCTTCAACTTCGACTCGTTCGAAAGGAAACGGCTTGAATTTCAGGTGCAATCGCGATTCCACAGAGTCCTCTGCAACGGTGCAATTGAGCAGATTCTTGAACTTCGCGAGCTTGGTGTTATTGCAGTGTGCGCATGACCAAAATAAATTGTCCCACGAAAACTTCAAATGCTTATCTCCTTCGTGTGGAACGAAGTGTTCGACGTTGATCGACGTGGGGTTCCGCATTTCACAGATGTAGCACTTGCTGTGGAAATCGGCTTGCAGACGCGACAAGACATCACCGCATTTGTAATTCCCAGCCGATTTCTTGCTTTCCACGGCCAAACACGTCGGGGCAGGTTGAGACTTCTCGAAATGAATCATTGAACCACTGCAGCCTGTTCCAACCTGCGAAGTTTGATTTGCTGGAGTCTAACTGCGAGTTCATTGGCAAAGTACTTTGGAATCGCGTCGAAGTAGCCGTCGAGTTCTTCCAGTCGCTGCGTTTCTTCATCCGTCAACTCCGTGCTCGAAACCAACAATTCATATTCTGCGAGTTTCTTTTTCAACTCATCCGAATACTTGTCCGAGCCGAAGTAGCTCTCGATTAGCGTGTCGTATGAGTATCCGCTCAAGTCTTCGGTCACGAAGCCCTTTTCCAGATCGCAGACGACGGCATTGCTGACGGACGAAATCACGAACGGCGAGTGCGTCGTGACCACGAACTGAATATTAGGGAAAAAGTCCGTCAGAAACGGCAGCACGAGCTTCTGCAACTCGACGTGTAGATGAGTTTCCAATTCATCAATGAGGACCAACCCTTCCAGGTCATAAGCCCTGCGACCGTGGGCTTCCATGCGCAGCAGCAGTTCGGTGGTGATGCTGAGAATTGCGGAATAGCCGTCGGAAAGTGTGTCGAATCCGAAGGGACGCATACCGCCAATGTGGATGCTGAAATTGTAGGTCCGTCGATCGAATTCGAGTTTAAGATCCGGAGCCTGAAACATGGTCCGTAACCGTGCCTCAAAGCGATCGAACCATTCGTCAATCGCAACGGCCTCATGCATCTTGCCATCATCTCTTGCGAAAGACCGATCGGCTTTTAGGTTGACGATGTACTGGATGAATTTCATGTTCTCACGGTCGGACGGCGCGACATGAGTTTGTAGGTCGACTTTGTTGATGCCGGTCGGAACATCGACTCTGGACTCGCGTCTCGCATTGAAGAACGCCAGCAAGAACGATCCCTGTTGGATTCCCTGTTGAAGCTGTGCCTCGGAAGAAAACCGCAGATCACATCCGCCAAACTTGTCATGAATCCACTCGTTCAAATCCGCAATACTCGATTCAAGTTGCGTCCGTACTGTGAGTTCCCGACGATGCTGCTCGATTGCGGATATTTCGCCATCGAATAATCCAGAAAGAAACCTGTGCATTTCGTTCAGCAGCGAAGTCTTACCGGATCCGTTCTTGCCGGTGATGATCAGATGCTTGCGACGGTCTTCGCCTAGCGGAATCCAAAGCTTGGAGATGTTCCTGCATTCTCGGACGAAGAGACTTTGCAGAAATGAAGCCATTGGAGTTCCTTCGATTGATGATGGGCTGCTCGCTCGAAATTGTATGGACTCGCGACGACATAAACCCTCCGGATTCACAACAATCACGCCCGACGCTCATGCCGAAGTGCGGACGGAATCGAGGGCTCTTGACGATTTTGGCTCCGCGGGTTCGTCGCTGGATCGGGCGACTCGCTTCAAGAGTGCTCGGCCGACACGTTTCGCGTCCAGGGACAGGCTGAAGCCGATCGGTACCAACAGTAGCGTGAAGATGGTCGAGACAATTAATCCGCCCAACACCACACTGCCCAGACCTCGGTAAAGTTCGCTGCCCGCTCCCGCGACCCACATGAAGCCGCTCGCCGTCCAGTGCGGCATCGGCAAGACCAACGGCAACATGCCGAGTACCGTCGTCAGCGTGCTCATGAAAATCGGACGAATTCGCGTGCGCACGCTTTCAACGATCGCTTCGTTCGCGCTCAAAGGATTGACTTCGTCGTGCATCAGATTCAGCGCTTGATGGACAATCAAGATCGCATTGTTGACGACCGTGCCGATCAGAATCACAAAGCCCAGCATTGTGAGCATGTCCAGCGTTTGCGGGATGAACAAATTCAAGATCGCCAACCCGCCAAGCCCGCCGACTAATGCCAGCACCACGCTCGTCATGATGACCAGCGGATAGAAGTACGACTCGAACAACGCGGCCATCAACAGATAGGTAATGCTCATCGCCAACACGAGGTTCCACTGTAACGCCATTCGCGTTTGATCCAGTCGATCCGCCGTACCGGTCAATTGAATCTGGTACAGCCCGCCTTGAAAGGCCTGCGAAGTCTTTTGGTATTCATTCAGCACCGTGTTGACTCGGTGCAGAGCCGTTTCCAAGGCAACGCTGGGCCCCGGTTTGAGCTGCAATGTGATCGATCGCATGCGTTCGCTGTGGCTGATCGAATCGGGGCCTCCGGTCATCTTGAGATCGGCAACCGTCGACAATGAGACGACGGCACCGGACGGCGTACTGATCGGCAAATGCTGCAAATCGTGGTGATGCCGGACGTGGTCTTCGGCTCCGAAAATCACCATGTCGATCTTGCGACCTTCGTACCAGAAATCGCCGGCGTAGGCTCCATCGACCAGTGCGTTCACTGAAAAGCCGATCTGCGAATTGTCGAGTCCCATTTCGGCGGCCCGCTCCGCGCGCGGCAAAACATGCACCTCGGGATTCGACAGTTGCAGGTTTTGCATGGGTCGAACTTGATAGCCCTGATCGGCGGGGAACTCCTGCATGCACCGCACAAAGATTTGGTTGGCTTCGACCATCAACCGCTCCAAATCCGGGCCGCGAATCTCGATATCGATCGACCGTCCGCCGCTCAACGCGCTTTCGAACAGACTCGCCTGCGTCGCGAACGCGAAGACGCCGGGAACGTTCGTGGCCGCATTTCTCATGACCGGAACCAGTTCGCCCGCCCGCAAGGCATCGACGGAACGGGCTCCCATGAACAACCGCTGACCGCGAGCCACGAAAAAGAAGTTGTCCATCCGCGGCCCGTTCAAGGCCGCTTCTTCCGGCGATCCCGGCGCGGCTTCCCAATACGGTGCCAATGCGCGTTCAATCGTGTCGCCCAACTCGATCATTTTTTCGACGCTGTACCCGGCCGGCGGCTGCATAATGGCAATTACCAGATTGCGATTGCCGCCCGGCAGATATTCGGTCTTCGGTGCCAGAATCATGGCTCCCATGATGGATGCCGCCACGAACGTCGCCACGATCAGCGTGCGGATGACGAATCCATTTCGCATCCGTAGCAGCCGGTCGATGAAGTGCGAGTAGCCGTCAGCCAGTCGTGCCGCGAGATCCGCCAACCCGAACAAACCGACAACGCGGTGCTTAAATCCACGCACGTTTTCACGCGTCGGATCTCGCCGCTTGAGAATTCGCCGCGCGGCCGTCGGGATTACGGTGATTGACACGATCAGAGATAAACCCACTGCACAACTGATGGCGATCGAGATGTCTCGAAACAGTTGTCCGGCCTGACCTTCGACAAAGATCACGGGCACGAACACCGCCAACGTGGTGAGTGTCGAAGCCAAGACGGCCCCCCAAACTTCGCGAGTGCCGTCCCGCGCGGCAGACTCGGCGTCGCCGGTTTTTTGAAAGTGGCGAAAGATGTTTTCCAAAACGACGATCGCATTATCGACCACCATGCCCACGGCGAATGCCATGCCCGCGAGACTGATGACGTTGATGCTGCGACCGAGCCCCCGCACGAACAGGAATGTGGCGATGACGCTGATCGGAATCGCCAGCCCCACAATCAACACGGATCGCGGACTGCGTAGAAAAACCAGCAACACCATCAAAGCCAGCGAACCACCGAGGTAGATGTTCGTGCGGACCAATTTCGTCGCCGAGTTCAAGTAGTCCGTTTGATCATAGACCTGGGTCAAATGCAGACCCATGGAATTGAGCGTGTTGACGTTCAGCTCGGCGATAGCCACGCGGAGCGAGTCGCCACGGAGCCGCTTGGCGTTCCCGATTTCGACGGCGCTCAAGTGTCCGTCGCCGTCTGCGTCCATCTCCTCAAGGGTCGGCCCCATGATTTCGACGAGGTTCGTTTGCGGAGCCTGTTGCGCATTCACCGCGAGCGACGTGATGCCCATCTGGCGAACCACGCCATCAGGTTTCTTGTACGCGATCTCCACGCGAGCCACATCGCGAACGCGGATGGGCGTGGTGTCACGAATTTGAATGACGGTCTGCTCCACCGTCGCGATGTCGTCGAATCGGCCCACGGTTCGCAACACATTGCGGACTTTGCCCTCGCGAATGTCGCCGGCGGATGTGTCGAGGTTGTTGTCTCGCAGAGCCTTGTTGACGTCGAGTGTCGTCAATTGATGAGCAGCGAGTTTGAGTGGGTCGACGATGACTCGCAGTTCTTGTTCCCGGCCACCGAACACGTTGGCGTTGGCAATGCCTTCGACGCGTTCCAGGCGGGCTTCGATCACGTCTTGAGCAAACTTACGGAGCTTGTTCGGGTCATGCCGTCCATCGACGAGTTTCAACAAGCTCGGATGATCGACCGCGATTCGCGCCAGAACTGAGGGCGTGATCGGCTCGTCGCCGACGATCATCGGTTGCAGTACGTCCGCCAAACCGGGATCCGTTGCGACCATTGCTAATAAGTCGTCCGCCGTCGCGGTCTTCGGTTGCAGGATGAACCAGGCGATGGCGTTCGCATTCGGGTTGACCGTGGTGATCGTCGGTTCGTCGGCGTCTTCGGGATATTGGGGCACCTGGCTGAGTTTGTCGCGGACTCGCGCGGCGGCATCTTTAAGATCGGCACCGACTTGGAACTTGAGCGTGATCGTGCCGACGGAATCCACGCTCTCACTCTTGAATTCACTCAAGCCGGCGACGCTTTTGAGCTGCTGTTCCTGCTCATCGACGATTTCGCGTTCGACTTCACGCGCGCTGGCTCCCGGCCAACGAGTCGTCACGGTGATGACCGGTTCTTCGACATCAGGCGTCAATTGCACCGGCGTGCGGAAATAGGCGATCAGCCCGAAGACCACCGCCAGAATCACACCGACCGACACTTTGACGGGATTGCTGACCGCGAACGAAATAAAGCCCACGTTATTGTTTCCCTAGCACGTTGTCTTGGACCGGCCGAAGTCGTTCGCCACCCTCAGTGACGACGAACATTCCCACGGCGAGCTTCGCCGCATCGCTTGGGTCGCCGTCCTGGCCGAGTGGCGTGACTTGGATCCATTCGCCGTCGCTGATGCCGGGCTCAATGGCAAACTGCAACGTGCTGCCTGGTTGATCCGCCCTGGATTCACCGGGGTCCGCCGCAGGACGGAACACGTGAATGAACGCCCCGCGATTCGTCCGCACCAATGCGTCCTTATGCACCATCGCCATGGATTTCGCGTCACCGAGAAATGTGACGGACGCCATCATGCCTTCGCTCAGTACGGGCACTCGTTTGTGGCCGGCGATCCGCATTTCGTTCTTCAATCGGACGCGAACCGGAAAGCCGCGCGAGCCCTTTCTCCAATCGCTTTGCGGCACCACGGAAAACACCGTTCCCTTCCATCGTTCGGGGGTAACACCGCCGATGACCACTTCCGCTTCGTGTCCCAGTTTGACGTTGGCAAGCTGCCATTGATCCACGTTCACCATCACATCCACATCATCCAGCCTGGCCAGCGTGATCACTGGATCGCCCTTGGAAAGCCATTGCCCCACTTCCGTCTGTTCCTTGACGACAATCCCCGCAAACGGAGCCAACGTGGTCCGTTTGAGTTTCTCGGCTTCCAGATAGGCGACTTGCTGTGTTTGCGCTTCAAACCGTAGTTCGGCCTGCTTCACGATCTCCTCGCGCGGACCCGCAACCACCAACTTGTGCAGTTGCACGGCGGCGTCGTATTCCTTGGCAGTGGTGTCTCGCAGTGCCACCACATCCGTCAAATCCGCACCGACCGCGACATTGTTCCTCTTGAGTTCCTCGGCAGTCTTGAACTTGCGTTCGGCCTGCAACTTGCGAGCGGCAGCGGCATGCATGCGAGCTTCCGCCTCTGCAATCTCCTCAGGCCGCGAATGCTTGAGTTCTTCCCACTTGTGCTTGTGCTCTTCCATCTCGGCCTTGGCTTTGAGGATTTCCAAGTCCGTGGTGACCATTCGCAAGCGGCTCAGGGGTGTCCCGGCTTCGACGAAGTCACCTTCCCCGACCAGAAAGGCATCGACGATTCCGGCGGCACCCGAAGCGATCACGCTGTCTCGGACCGGGATCACCGTGCCCACAACCGTCACCCGCGGCGCAACCGTGCGTTCCTCGATCCGCAGAATCCGCACAAGCGTCGGCGGCGGACCGGCCGGTTTGCCCTCTGCGGCAGCCCCGGTTTTCTGGGCGGCGGGATCCGGCGAGCCGCAGCCCATTGCCGACAGGATGGATGACAGGATGAATGACAGGATGAATGACAGGACGGCAGCAAGAACGGGGCGACTCACGGGGTTCCCTCGCAAATAGAGATTCCGGCAATTTGCAGCCGATTCACTATACCGGTGCGGGGACGGCTTCACACGAAAAGGAGCAGGATCAACCCTCGCTGTGTGAAGTCCCGGCGGACAAACCGACATAAGAGTCAGCATGAGTCGCAATGGGTGCGATCACCGCATTCCCATGCATAACGTGAAGCTCGACATTGCACAGTTTCGATCAACGAGTGCCCCCACGAATTCAGGACGACCACGAATTGGCAGCGATGCATTCGTGGTTGTCCTGAATTCGTGGCATTTCTTCGTGCCTTTTTGTGCTTTTCGTGGCCATCTCTTCCATCTCTTCCATCACTTCCACGGCTTTCACTGTCTGGCGACGGTGACTACCGTTTGATTGTCGGACACAGGCTACGTAGGTCGACAACCGCCGAACTCACGCCAAAATCGGACGCTGATATGAATGCACAAATCCGCCAAAGCTCCCCGCACTCGTCTCCCCCGGAACTCTCGCGGCGGACGATGCTTGCTGATGCGGGGATGGGATTCACCGGGCTGGTCCTGGGGTCGCTGCTTTACGAGGACGGATTCGCGACACCTGCCAACACTCCGCAATCGAACGAGCAGAACCGATCGGCCGGGCGTTCGCATTTTCCGGCCAAGGCCAAATCGGTGATTTGGATCTTTCTCGCCGGCGGGGTCAGCCACATGGAAAGCTTCGACATCAAGCCCGCGCTGACGAAATACGCCGGCAAGACATTCGACGAAACGCCGTTCAAGGACTTTATCGACAAGGAAAAGATCGAAAAGAACTTGATGGGGCAGGGCATGAGCATCCCGCCTCACAAGGAATTGATGGCACTCAATACCGGCTATCGGAAATACGGCGAATGCGGCCTGGAAGTCGGCGACTGGTTCTCGAACATCGGTGAATGTGCCGACGACTTGGCCATTGTCCGGTCGTTGTGGACCGTGCATCCGAACCACGGCATGCAGTTGACTTGGCATACCGGACATCACGTTCGCGAAGGGGCTCAACCGACGATCGGTTCCTGGATCTCGTACGGGCTGGGCTCGCTGAACCAACAGTTGCCCAAATTCGTGGCGATGGGCAATTCGATCGGCGGCTGTTGCGGCGGCGAGTTTGGGCACGGCGCCAGCTATCTCGGCCCGCATCATGCCGGAGTCAAGCTGTCGAGCGATCCCAACAACCCGTTGCAATTCGTGAAACCGCACGGCACGGGCACGACTAAGGAAGAGCAAGCTGCGGAATTGGATTTGATCGGCCAACTCAACCGGGCCGTCGGCGTCGAGTATCCCGACGACCCCGATCTGCGGGCACGCATCCGTTCGTACGAACTCGCGGCCGGCATGCAAACCGCCGTTCCCGAAATCATGCGTTTGGACCAGGAAACCGCTCACACGCAGAAGATGTACGGGCTCGACAAAGAGCACTCGCGAGAATTCGGCACACAGTGTTTGGCTGCGCGGCGGTTGGTCGAACAGGGAGTACGCTTCGTGCAGCTCTATCACGGGGCGGGCAGCGCCGGCACCTGGGACGCTCACAGTGACATCAAAAAGCGGTACGACACCGAGGCACCGAAGGTCGACAAGCCGATCGCGGGCTTGTTGAAGGATTTGAAGCGGCGGGGCTTGCTGGATTCCACGCTGGTGGTGTTCGGTACAGAATTCGGTCGCACGCCGGGCGCGCAAGGAACCGGTCGCGACCACCACCCGCAAGGCTTTACGTGCTGGCTCGCCGGCGGCGGGATCAAAGGCGGCGTCACGCATGGGGCAACCGACGAACTGGGTTTCTATGCAGTCGAGCATCCGCATTACGTCACCGATATCCATGCGACGGTCCTGCAACAAATGGGGCTCGATTCGCATCGGCTGGATGTTCCCGGCAGAAAACGCATCGACATTCATCGCGGCAGGCCGATCCGCGAGATAATCGCGTAATTCGGTTTGCTCGCCCAAGAACGCTTGGTCTATTCTGCAATCGTTGCCTGCCGTTTGGGGCAGATCGTACTACAACTTTGCGGTTCGTTGTTTTCCTTCGCGCATTTTCCACCACTGACCCTGTGTCAGTGGAGAAATGACTGACTGCTACTACCGAACGTCCCCTGCT
>JAQBZS010000101.1 GCA_027622115.1 Planctomycetota bacterium
CAGAATGGGAATCACAAACGTAAACGCAAATTGCAGGACGTCGCCGCCGATCGATCGGCCTTCGTAAATGCTGCGCGGGTAGCGCGCGAACACCGTGATGTAGAACCAAAAGTCGTACAGGCCCTGATTGCGTCCGAACCAAATACTGGTGCTGGCCAACACGATCATCAGGCTGTAGAAAAATGTCACGCCCGATGCGATCAGCAGCAAGTACATCACAACTCCCCATGCCGACACCGGCTCGCCGATCTCCTGGAGCGAATAGACCAACAACGCGCCGGCCAGCAGCAATTGGTTGAGCATCGACAGATTCATTTTCTCGAACGAGATCAAGAATTGTGTATCGATCGGCTTCAACAAGGCGAAGTCGAGATTCCCCGTGCGGATGAGTTCGCTGAAGTTGGCACAGTTGGGCATGAAGAACGCTTCGACAATGGCGTTGATCAACATCCCCGTGGCCATGAAGGCAAAGTATTGGGGGCGAGACCAATCGCTGATGGCCGGCACGCTGCGAAAGATGAGTTCGAACAGCGTCAATTGCGCGGCGAACCAGAAGCCGCGAGTGACAATCGTGATGAGAAAATTGCCCCGAAACGACATCTCGCGCACGGCCGAATTCCGTAGGAACGTCATCAAGACTCGCGGGTAGTTGGGGCCGATCGACGGTTGAACTGCGGGAAACGTCTCGGGCATCGGTGACTCGGCGATGGACGCGTGGGGTTCGGGAAGGCGCGGGAAATGGAAGCGCTGTTGACCGCGCATTGTGAGGCTTGAGTGGCGGACTGTCACTTGCCTGATGTCACAATTCAAACCGGTGGTCGAGTTGACGTCGCCGAATTAGCCGGCGAATCGCGAACGGGAGCGAATTGGGGACTGGGGTGTCAGGCTTGCGGTTTTCAGATTTGGCGGCGTGGAGTGCTGCGTTGTTGCCGTGGCCGAATCGCCGCCAAGTCTGAAAAACGTAAGCCTGACACCGAGCCATCGATCTGGTGATCAACGCGCGAACACACGCGGTAGCGATGTCATCGACCGGAAGATCGACGCACTGGTGTCGGCTTCCACGGCGACTCGCGGCAAGTCGTAGCGATCGACGTGACGGAAATCTGCGTAGCCGCCGTAATAGCTGAACGCCCAGCGGTAACCGTGCTCTTGCAGGCACGCGCGTGTCACTTCGTCAAACGCGCCCGGCTTCCCAATCGGATAGCTGAACGCGTCGATGCTTTCGCCCAATTGGATTTCCAGCCGAAAGCGACTGCGACGAATCTCGCGGTCCTGTTCCTCGGGTTGCAAGCGAGCCAACAGCGGATGGTTCTCAGTGTGAGCCCCAAATGACATGCCGCCCGCTCGCATTTCGCGAATCATGTCCCAGGTCATCCATTGGTCGGCGGCGAGACGTCGTGGGCAGCGACCGCTTTGCAGTTCTTCCCCCAAAAAGTTGAGGAAGCGTTCGGTCTCATGCCCTTCCAGTTGCTTAAACGTCTTTAGTAATTGCCGAATCGCGACCGACCGAGCGGGTTCGTCGAATTCCACCGGCACAATGGTCCACACATTTCGTGGCAAACCCGCGCGGGGACTCGTTCGCGCCATCCAGGCAATCTCATCCCACCACGGAACGCGCGGGTTGTCGATGAAGCCCGTGGCGATGAAGAACGCCGCTGGAACATGGGCCGCTTGCAGAATCGGGAACGCCAATTCGTGGTTGTCTCGATAGCCGTCATCGAAGGTGATCAGCACGTGGCGTCCCTTGCGACGGCTGAAGACGTCTTCCAAGTCATCCAACCCGATGACATCGAAGTTCCGTGACAAATATCGAACTTGTTCGGCGAACTCCGCTTCCGAAGCACTCCACAGCGGACGGTCGAACAACGAATCGGTCGCGTTGCCGATCCGGTGGTAATTGAGCGTCAACAGTCCGTGCCATGTCCCGGCGGTCTGCAGAATTCGGTTGCACCCCGATCGGTCAAGAAATCGAGCCAACAGTTCGCGTTTTCCCAAGCCGGCCATGGTTGTCCCTCAAGTTTGCCTCCGTGGCTTCAAAGGGTGAAGCGGTGACGAGCCTCGCAATTCCGCACAATGGCATCTAGTTCCAGGATCGGCTTGAGACGTCGCGTTTCTCGCCGTTTCGGCGAAATGGCCCGAGTTCTTTGCAACTTCGATCGATTGTGTCGAACAATCCGCCGTAGTGTGGTGAAGGAAACGCATTCGCATAACGTTTCTCAAGACGGTCCCGGAAATCGATACGGCCCAGATGGCACGGCAGTCGAAGAAACATGAGCACCCAGCCCGCGCTTTGACGACCTTCGCGAAAATGCGCTATCATGGTCGATCAGCGAATCGGATTTCGTTGATCCATTCCCGCCTCACGATCCTTCCGCTCGTCTCTTCCGAGAATCCCACCATGAAAGCCAAGCACCTCGCGCCGTTGTTCGGATGCTGTGCGCTGCTGGCGACGCTGCCGCTCGCTGCACAATCGCCCGCCATCTCATCGACCTCACCGCAGGCGGTTGCCCCAGGTAAAGCCACGGATGTCGTAATCAGTGGCGGGAATCTCGTTGGTGTTTCGGGAGTCTGGACCAGCTTCAAGGCCGATGCCACCCCGTCGCCGGACGAAAAAGACAACGGCAAGAACGCCGGTCGATTTGTGTATCGATTCAACGTGCCGACCGACGTCCAAGTCGGCGTTCACGGGATCCGAGTCGTCACGGACAAAGGCGTTTCGCCGCTGCGAATGATCTTGGTCGATGATCTACCTTCGGTGGCGCAGGCCGCTGGCAACACTTCGCAAGACAAAGCTCAGCCACTCACGCTGCCCATCGCCGTCGATGGTTCGGTGGCGAATCTGTCGCGACACTACTTCAAGTTCGCGGTTACGGCCGGTCAGGTTGTGTCGTTCGAAGTCGTGGCCCGGCGGATGGGCACGGCCTTGGACCCCGTCATTCGCATTCTCGACGCAGGCGGCCGAGAACTGGCCTACAGCGATGACGCACCGGGTCTCAGCGGCGACGCCCAATTGGCCTACAAATTCGACAAGGCCGGCGAGTACGTCGTCGAGGTCCGAGACATCCAATATCGCGGTGGCGGGACATTTAACTTTCGGCTGAGGATGGGCGATTTTCCCTGCGTTTCGGTGCCGTACCCGATGGGTGTCAAACGCGGATCCAACGCCAGCATCACTTTCGCCGGCAGCAGCATCGACAGCGTTCAACCCACCCAGTTCACCGTTTCGAACGATGCGAGCTTGGAATGGGTGACCGTGGGCGCCAAACGAGCTGGTGGGAAGAGCAGCGGTTTCGCTCTGCTTTCGGTGGGGAGTGCCGACGAGGTTCTGGAAAAAGAACCAAACGACGCCCCGGAAAACGCCACGCGAGTCACGCTCGGTCATCAATTGAACGGCCGATTGGAACAGGCTCGCGACGAAGACCGTTTCATCTTCGCGGCCAAAAAGGGCCAGAAATACAAGTTCACGGCTTTCACGCGGCAGCAAGGTTCGCCGGCCGACCTCTTGATTCGGTTGCTCAAGACCGATGGTGGTCAAGTGGGCGAAAGCGAAGACGTCGGCACGGCTGACAGCGCCTTGGTTTACACGTTTCCGGCGGACGGTGATTACTCGCTCGTGGTCCGCGATCTGCATCGCCGAGGCGGCAGCGACTTGGCCTACCGGATTGGCGTGACGGAATCGGAGCCGGGTTTCGAGTTGGCTGCATCGGCCGACGCGTTCAATATCCCCGTGGGTTCGACGGAGATGATCACGGTGACCGCAATCCGCAGCGGCTACAACGGCCCGATCCATTTGGCGGTCGAGGGGCTGCCCGCTGGTTTCGCTTGTGCTCCAACAGTGCTTGGGCCTGGGATCAACAGCGTCGTGTTGACTGTCAACAGCCCCGCCAATGCGGCGGTCGGCAAGATACTTCCGGCCCGAGTCGTCGGCACCGGCAAGATCGGCGATCAAGACGTGAAGTCAATCGCCACGATTACGGCGGCGTTGAAGGGTGCTTCGAACAATACCCCGTTTCCGACACCGGTCTTAGCGACGGCAGTTGCCGTGGGTGTCGCACCCGCGAAGCAGATCACGTTTCGTGTCGAACCGCCTCAGATCGTGTTTGGTCGAGACTTAAACAGCAAAGCTAAAATCATCGTCGTACGCGACAAAGGATTCGACGAGGTCATCAACTTCAAGCTGACACCCGAAAAGACTGGTTTGCCCGCCGGCATCACGGCCGCGATCAAACCGATCCCCAAAGGCCAGAATGAAATTGAAATCGTCTTTTCTGCCACAGACAAAGCGCCGCTGGGCGAGTTCACCGGAGTGATCAACGCCACCATTCAGCAAGGCAAAACGACGGTGTCTCAAGTCGTTCCCGGAATCGGACTGAAACTTGAGGGACCGTTTACGCTGAAAACGACCATCGGTGGGAAACTCAAACAAGGTGGCGAGTTGAAGATCAAAGTGGCCGTCGAGCGGAACCCGGCATTCACCGGTCCGGTTGCCGTTACACTTCAGAATCTGCCGAAAGGCGTGACGGTCGCGGCCGCGACGATTGCGCCGGACAAAACCGATGTTGAAGTCACTTTGAAGGCGGCCAAAGATGCGACAGTCGGTGCGGTGGCAAATATCGTGGCGAAGGGCGACGCAATGGCCGGAAAAGCCAAGCTTACGGCCAACGCTCCGAACGCAGCGCTGACCGTCGAATAGTCAACTCGTTAGAAGCTATCTGAAAAAGGGGTCTGACCCTTTGGAGGCCTCGCTAAACCCCGGCAAAAACTGAGGCCGGAGAGGGTCAGTCCCCTTTTTCAGATAGCTTCTAGACAAATCACGTCGGTCGGAACCGACATCGATTCATCCATTTCGGGGAATCTCAAATGTACAAACACGTTCTGTTGAGCCTCACGGTGTTGGCCGGTTTCACTGCGGCGTCCGCCAACGCGGAAGTCAAAGTTGACCAGCCGAAGGCCATCGTCCTGGAGCCGACCAAGTTTGAACTGCTCGGCCCACGCGCGATCCAAAAGCTCTTGGTCACCGGCGAATACGACGGTGAAGTCCGCGATCTCACGACCGTGGCGACGTTCACGTCGTCGGCTCCGAACATCGTGCGAATCGAGGGCGGTGTCGCCAAGCCGGTCGCCAACGGAGCGGCCAAGATCACCGCGAAAATCGCCGGCAAAGAGTCGACGATTGACCTGACCGTGAAGGCATTCGATCAGCCGGCACCGTTCAGCTTCAAGAACGAAATGCTGGCAGCGCTTTCCAAGTCGGGTTGCAACGCCGGTGCCTGTCACGGATCGCCGTCCGGCAAAGCTGGATTTCGGCTGTCGTTGCGGGCGTTCGACCCCACGTTGGATATCAAGACGCTCCGCAGCGAATTCTTCGGCCGACGCACAAACGTCATCAAGCCGTCCGAGAGCCTGATTTTGAAGAAGGCCCTGATGGAAGTGGCTCACGGTGGCGGTCGCCAAATCCGCAAGGGTGAAGCTCCCTACGAAGCCATGCACGGATGGATTAGCGAGGGCCTCAAACTGGACGCCGCGGACACGCCGAATCTGCTACGCATCGAGATTCTTCCCTCGGCTCGCGTGTTGCGGGATGCGTCTGAACAACAACAACTGCTGGTCAACGGCTACTTCAGCGATGGTTCCGTCCGCGACGTTACGGAACTCACCGTGTTCACGTCGTCGAACGAGTCCGTTGGTTCGGTGAATGCCCACGGATTGGTCGCCAAAACCGGTCGAGGCGAAACGGCGATCTTGGGCAGGTATCTCGACAAAATGTCGACCAGCTTCATCACCTATTTGGAACAGGTTCCGGGCTTTGCTTGGAACAACCCCCAAGCCCACAACTTTGTCGATGAGCTGGCATTCGCGAAACTGCAACAGCTTCAGATTCTGCCCTCGGATGTGTGTTCGGACGAAGAATTCCTGCGACGCGCATTTCTGGACACGACCGGTCGACTGCCGAATGTTGAAGAAGTGAACGCCTACTTGGCGGACAACACGCCCAATCGCCGCAACAACCTCGTCGACCAGTTATTGGCGTCTCACGACTTCGCCTCGTACTGGTCACTGAAGTGGGGCGACATCCTGCGTTCGAACAGCAAGAAACTGAAGACGGTCGGCGTCTATAAGTTTCGCCGCTGGATTTACGAAAGCGTCTATTCCGACAAACCACTCGACCAGTTCGCCCAAGAATTGCTGACCGCAAACGGCAGCGTGTACGAAAACCCGGCGGCCAACTATTGGCGAGCTAGTCGTGACCCCAACGATGCCGTCGAAACCACAGCCCAGTTGTTCCTCGGCATCCGCATCCAATGTGCGAAGTGCCACAATCATCCCTTCGAACGTTGGTCTCAAGACAACTATTACGGCATCGCCGCCGCATTCGCACGAATCGGCCGCAAGCCGGGTGTGGACGCCGACGACGAAATCATTTTCGGCGCTGCGGCGGGTGATGTGAAGCAGCCGCGAACCGGCCAAACCATGAAAGTTCACTTGCTGCTCAAGGGCGACGTGGATGTTCCCGCCGATCAAGATCGTCGCAGTGTATTTGCGACATGGCTGACGGCGGCCGACAACCCGTTCTTCGCCAAGGCCTCCGTCAATCGCATTTGGGGCCACTTGATGGGTCGAGGAATCGTGGAGCCGGTCGACGACTTCCGCGATTCGAATCCGCCCTCGAATACGCCATTGCTCGAAAAGTTGGCCTCGCAGTTTGTGAAACGAAACTACAGCCGCAAGTGGGTGATCCGCACGATCATGCAAAGCCGGCTGTATCAGTTGTCGTCACGCAAGAATAAGTTCAACTCGGACGATGAAATCTACAACTCGCACGCCACGACACGGCTGCTTTCGGCCGAACAGTTGTTGGACGCGATTTGCGACGTCACCGGAGTTCCGGAAACCTTCAAGGGCGTTCCGGCCGGCACTCGAGCCACCGAGCTTCCCGATCCGCCGACCGATCACTACTTCCTGAAGATCTTCGGTCAACCGCAGCGCGAAATGGCTTGCCAATGCGAACGATCGAACGAATCGAATCTGTCGCAGGCATTGCAAATGATCAACGGCCCGGTGGTCCACAACAAGCTGCGAGCGGACAATGGACGCATCGCCTTGATGGTCAAGGAAAACAAGACGGACGAAGAGATCGTGACGCGGCTCTATCTTGCCGCCTTGGCACGTAAGCCCGCGCAAGCGGAAATCGATGCTGCAAAGAAGCACATCGCCGCTTCGAAGGATCGTCGACTCGCGATGGAGGATGTCGGCTGGGCGATCCTGAATTCGAAGGAATTTCTGTTCCAGCATTGATTTTCGGGGTACGGCATTCCATTGCCGAAGGCATTCCATTGCCGAAGGCATTCCACAACAAAGCCCAGGGTCGTGGCGTAAGCCGCGCACCCTGGGTGATTTCACCGGTCAGCCCGCCGCGACTTCGTAAGAGATTCCCGCAACGATGAGTCAGCAATTGATTTCCAGCCATACGCCGTGGGAATCATCCGTCGGATATTCTCGCGCCGTGCGAGTGGGGGACCAAGTTTTTGTGGCGGGGACCACGGCCTCCAACGAAGACGGGACGACAGCCGCGATCGGCGATCCGTTCGAACAAACGCGATTCATTTTTCGTAAGATCGAAGTGGCCCTGTTGGAAGCCGGCGCATGTTTGGCGGACGTGGTGCGAACTCGGATGTTCGTGACCGACATCAATCACTGGCAGCAAGTTGGCCAGGCACATGGTGAAGTTTTCGCGGAGATCCGCCCAGCTTCGACTCTGGTGGAAGTCAGCCGGTTGATCAGCCCAGACCACCTCGTGGAAATCGAAGTGGATGCGATCATTTCCAGAGGCATGTGAATTTTTGATTTTTGAAATTCGCACTTTCACTTTTCAGTTTTCCCACCGGCTGGGCGATCTCGTAATGACAGCGGTTGTCCGGGTCGTTCGCTTGTCATCGTCCCGGAGTCGAGAACCGACCGACCTCGGACGAGTACGTGTTCGACGCCCGTGGAATGTTGATGCGGCTTCGTGAATGTTGCCCGGTCCGTGACCGTTTCGGGATCGAAGACGACAAGGTCCGCCCAACAGCCCCCCTTGACGACGCCGCGCTGTTGCCAGCCGAGCCGTTCTGCGGGCAGGGCCGTCATCTTGTGGATCGCTTGTTCGAGTGTCAGCAGCTTGCGTTCCCGCACGTAGTGGCCGAGGACTCGTGGGTAACACCCGTAGGACCGCGGATGCGGATTGCCGGCTCCGAATTCGAAAACGCCTCCGTCCGACGCCACGCACGTCCGCGGATGACTCATCACCCGATCCACGTCTCCGCCGGGCCGTTCTTCGAGCGTGTGATTGATGCCGACTGTCCCGTGCGAAACCAATTCCACCAGTAATTTGCCGCCGTTTTGCAGCGTTACGGGCTGGCGTCGATCGTGAAGAATCCGCGTCAGCGTCTTGCCTTCCAACGACTTATCATGTTTGGCGTGGGCGACTCGAATTCGAGCAAACGCTTTGGCGGAATGCTCGGAATTTTCGGGACGCTGATCCGCTTCGTAGATCTTCCGAATCAGCAACTCTTCGACCTCTTTGATGATTCGCTTGCGCGTAGCCGCGTCCTGCATTCGCTCGCGAAACTTGGGCATCCCGCCGGAAAGTGACCATTGCGGCACGTACAGATTCATGCTGCCGCTGCCGGCGCCGTAGGGGTATTGGTCCAGCGAAACATCGCGACCGGCCGCCCGTGCCGCATCGATGCGAGCCAGCGTTTGCCGAGTCAATCCGAAGACCGACGCCGACGAAATCTTGTGGTGCGAAATATGGACCGGCACCCGAGCCCGCTCGCCGATCTCCAACGACTCTTCGATCGCTTCAAGGATTCGCGTGCCCTCGTCGCGCATGTGCGTGGCGTAGAAGCCGCCGAACGCTTGAATTTCCCCCACCATCGCGGCCACTTCGTCGGTCGTGGCGTAGGTGCCGGCTCCGTATCGCAAACTGGTGGACATGCCGATGCCGCCGTGTTCCATCGCCTGCCGCACCAATGCCTTCATTTCGGCAAGTTGACGGGTGGTCGGCGGAGCGTTGATGCGTCCCATCACGTGTTCGCGGATGCTGCCGTGCCCCACCAACATTACAAGATTCGGCGCGATGCCGATTTTCCGGATGCTCGCGAAGTACGCCTGGAAGTCCGTGGGCGAACTGCCGCAGTTGCCGCAGACCAGCGTGGTCACGCCTTGGCGGATGTAGTTCTCGGCCGCCGGATGACGCAGGAGCCCTCGATCCGCGTGGCTATGCAGGTCGATGAACCCTGGGCACACGATGCGATTGCGAGCGTCAATAACCCGGCGACCCGTGGCGGTTGCGAGATCGCCGATGAAGACGATCCGTCCGTCGCGAATGCCGACGTCGGCCGATTGCCGTTTTGTGCCCGTGCCGTCAATCACGCTGCCGCCGCGAATCACGACCTCGTATTCGTCGGCGAGTCCCACCGTCGTCGACCACAGGCCGAAGTAAACGGTCCACACGGAAAGAATTCGTCGCATCGCGGTCTCCGTTGAAATTGTCTGACTCCACCTGCTGACTCCAGCAAGGTCTCATCATTTCGCATGCGCGATCCCTTTGCATGAATGTTAATGTTGACTTGGTGGAGAAGTGAAAGCGTAAAGTCTCGTGGTCTCGCGCGGTGACATCTTTAACCCGCCGTCAACGGACGACCGGCGGAATGACATCGTAACTCACTCATGCAGGAATTCCTCGCATCGAATCAACTCGCCGAGTCCCTGAAACGTCTGGTGCAAGGCGACGCGAACGCACGTGACGACGTGCTGGAGTATTCCGGCGAACGGTTGCGGCAATTGACGCGAAAAATGCTCAATGACTTTCCGGTCGTCCGCCGCTGGTCGGAAACCGACGACGTGCTGCAAAACGCGCTCTTGCGATTGCTCAACGCCTTGCAGACTTTGCAGCCGGCCAACGAGCGTGATTTTCTGGGATTGGCCGCGTTGCAGATTCGTCGCGAGTTGATTGATCTGGCGCGACGCTTCAAGGGTCCACATGGACTGGCCACGAATCATGACAGCAATCCCGCCGAAGATCGGCTGCATCAACCGCTGACCACCTTCGATCCGGCCGATCTGGCACAATGGACCGAAATTCACGAAGCGATTGGTGAACTTCCCGACGCCGAACGCGAAGCCGTGGACTTGATCTTCTATCAAGGGTTGTCGCAGGACGACTCAGCCGGGATTCTGGGAGTCTCCGTGCGAACGCTGCAGCGACGATGGCACTCGGCTTTGGTGAGACTTGATGACCGACGAACGCGATGACTCCGAAATCGTTGCAGAGTTATTGCTGCACTGGGAGCGGGCTCGGCAAGGCGGCGACACGCCGGATGTCGATGCTCTTTGCGCCAACCACTTGGAATTCAAGCCCGAATTGCTGCGACGCATCAAGTCCATCGAACGCATGGAAGGTCGTCTGGGGGTGACCGTTTCGACGCGACCGCAAGACGCGTCTGACAACGCGGGAAGTTCGCCGCCTGCGGATGTTCCCGGTTATGAGATCGAATGCTTGATCGATCGCGGCGGCGCGGGTTTGGTCTTCAAGGCCGTTGAAATCGCATTGCAGCGGACGGTGGCCCTCAAAATGTTGGCGCACGACTTTCCGCAGGCCGATCACTTGGAACGGTTCCGACGAGAAGCCGAGGCCATCGCTCGTTTGCAGCATCCAAATATCGTGCACATCCACGCGATCGGCGACGCGGGCAGTCGACCGTATTATGCGATGGAGTTCATCGATGGCGGCACGTTGGCCGACCAAATCCGACGGCGAACAGGGTCGCCCCGCGAAACGGCGGAGTTGGTGTCGGTGTTGGCACGGGCGATCGAAAACGCCCATCAGGCCGGCATCGTGCATCGTGATCTCAAGCCGTCCAATATCCTGATGACCATCGACGGCACGCCCAAGATCGGCGACTTCGGTTTGGCCAAACATCTGGACGTCGAAACCGCGCATACTCGAACGGGCGACATCATCGGTACGCCCGCGTACATGTCGCCGGAACAGGCAGGCGGTGACACGAAGTCGACTGGCGCGCAAACGGACATCCACGCCCTGGGCACGATTCTCTACGAAATGCTGACCGGCTCGACACCGTTCCCCGGTCGCTCGGCGATCCACACGTTGCAACGGATTCTGACCGAGCATGCCGTGTTTTCGAAACGCAGTCACGCCGGCATTCCTCAGGACTTGCAGGCGATTTGTTTGAAGTGTCTCGAGAAACGACCGCAGGATCGCTACTCCACCGCAGCCGATCTGGCGGACGACCTCGACCGCTTTCTGTCGAATCAGCCGGTGACCGTGCGAAGTCCCAGCCGACTGTCGCGAATGCGGCGCTGGGTGCGCCGACATCCGGCGTGGAGCGTGACTCTGGTCTTGGCCGTGGCGGAACTGCTGTTTCTGTTGTCGAGCTGGCGGCAAAGTCACGCGGAAGCATTGGCGATTCAACAACGAGCCATCGAAGTCGCTCCACAAGCCCGCGAGGTGCTTGAACGAAATTGCGCGCCGTGTCATGGCCTCAAGCGCCGCGAACGGGAACTTGATGTGCTTGATCATCGGCTGTTGTTGGACAGCAATCGCCGATTGGTGGTCGCCAGCTCGCCGGAATCGTCGCGATTGATTCAACGCATTGAAGACGGATCAATGCCGCCGGAAGAGGATGAGCTGATCTATCCGCGCGTGTCACAGCAAGAGTTGGTGATCTTGCAAGATTGGATTGCCGGTGGAGCGCCCGCGTTCGGAGACACGTCGTCCAAGCCGGTCGTGGAGTACTCCGCATTGGCGATGACGGTTAAGCAGATCTTTCACGAGAAGTGCTACAACTGTCATCGTTACGACGTGGCTGAAGGCGGTATCAAGATCCTGCACCATCGCCTGCTGACGGACGTGCGACGGGTCGTGGTTCCGGGTGACCCCTCGAATTCCGAGCTAATGCAGTTGCTGACGCAGCAACACGCGAAGGGCCGCATGCCTCCGATCGGTTCCCCGCAACTGTCGCCCGAGCAAATCGAGGACGTCCGCTTCTGGATCGAGCTGGGCGCGCCGCCGTTTCCGATGGGACCGTCGATCGAGATGTCGAATCGCTGACTCAGTATCCATCACACGCTGAAATCCACATCCGTTATGAGCGAAATGCGTCGCAGCGAGACAGAGCTGCCACACGTCGCGAGGTTTCCGGAACTCTTGTTCGACTGAATTGCCAAAATCGATTCACTTGGAATCAATCTTTCCGAATTGGACGGTCTTCGTTTCGCCCGGTTTCAGCGTGAGGTTTTCTTGGCCCAGCGATGTCGTTTCGTCCCATTTTCAGAATTCCATGAAAATTCCAGTACAACATGAGAGGCGGGAACTGTATTGTTGCTGGCTATGACTAACCCTGTCGACTAAGACAGGCCACCCTGTGAAGTCTCGCCCCCTTATTTAAGGATGACCACAATGCCCAAGTACGAGCAAAAATCGGTTGAAGATTGTTCGGCGGACGAGCTGCTGCACGAATTGCGTTGCCGCGAATGCGAGTGCGGTTCAGCCGGCAAGATTCGCAAGGGACGAAAAAAACGCCCACTAGGCCTTAACCCAGCGAGACTAATTCACAAGAAGTAGCAAATAGATGGAACTCATTCGTGTTTTTG
>JAQBZS010000102.1 GCA_027622115.1 Planctomycetota bacterium
TTCATCCAGCGGATCTTTATAGCCGCCTCCGGACAGCACATACGTCGGCGGAACACCGAGCACGGATTCCGAGACACCCATCGTTCCGTAAGTTCCCGGAGGCTTCGGTCGTGATTTCTCAAGCTCGTCCAGCTTCTGCTTCAATTCCGCGCGGCGTTTCTTCTGGACATCGTTCAGTTGAGCGTCCACTTGTTTTTCGGTCGTCACGATCTGCCGTTCGGACCAAAACGCCAATTGTTTCTGACGCGCGGTTCGCACGTCTGGATGTGCATCGACGGCGTCCAGGACGACCTTGGGAAACTTCAGCCGCTTGAGATGTGCCGCTTTCGCCCGAGCATCTCGTTCGAGCGTGTGTAGTTCGTTACGCACGGTCGCAGACTGTTCCAGCCACCGCTGCGTGGCCCGCGTGAAGTCGGCGAGTTCCTGTTGCGTCCCAATCGGTACGGTCGATCGCGGAACGATCCCCACGAAAAACGATTGTAAGCTGTAGAAGTCATTCTGAGAGATGGGATCGAACTTGTGATCGTGGCATTGGGCACATCCAACGGACAGACCCAGAAAGACGGCACCGACATTTGCGGTGAGATCGTTCATCGCATCTTGCAAAGCGAGTTCCACGTTGGAGGCGTTGCTTTCGTCCGGCCACATGATGTTGAATCCGGTGGCGGTCCAAGCGTCGGGTTGATTCGGAAACATTTCATCGCCGGCCAATTGTTCTTGCACGAAGCGATCGTACGGCGTGTCGGCGTTGAACGACTGGATGACATAGTCGCGATATTTGTAGGCCTGCGGTCGAATCGGGTCCGCGTTGAAGCCGGCAGTTTCGGCGAAACGCACGAGATCCAACCACATCCGGCCCCACGCCTCGCCATAACGCGGGCTGGCGAGGTAACCGTCGACCAGCCGGGAGTACGCGTCCGGAGACCGGTCGCCAATGAAGGAATCGATTTCAGCACTCGCGGGCGGCAGGCCGAGCAAATCCAGTTTCGCGCGGCGAATCAACACTTCTTTCGCAGCGTCCGACGCCAACGACAATCCGCGATCCTGCAATTGTCCGAGGATGAATCGATCCACGGGCGTACGCACTCGGTGTCCGTCGTTAACTTCGGGAATCGCCGGTCGGGAAACAGGCTGCAGTGACCACAAGCGAGATTTCGCCGGTGGAGTGTCGTCGCCGGCAAAAACAAGCGATGTTCCCAGCAGCATGATGGCGGCGATACGGAGCGGCATCAGCATTCATCCAATTCAATTCGAGAATTCGTCAAAGCGTTCGATCATACGCGCGGACCTTACGCTCGCCAATTCTCAACCGGACGGCGCGGATCGTGAACGTGAAGTTCAGTGCCACGGCATGTTGGAATGATTCCGTTGCAGCCACGCAAGTCGCCATCCGTCAGGCTACTTGAGAAACTGATCCGTAAACACCTGCTCGGGATTAACCGCTTCCGACTCGATCGCCTCGACCTCCACCATTTGGTCAACGAGCGTCTTCCAACGTTGCAGCGTCATGGAGCCGACATCCGCATCGCTGCCGTTCTTGAGGCACAGCGGGATGAGCGACTTGGCTCCGAATTCCAACGCGGCCGGGCTCATGGCTTGGTTGAGTTCGTGGATTCTCTCGTTCGTCCGCGCCGGCCGCGCGAGATACGCTCGCCAACCCCACGTGCAAGCTTTCACCATCTTACGGACAAGCTCCGGGCGTTCCGCAATGATGTCCGGGTGCGTGATTAGCACGCTGGTGTAGGGATTGAAGCCCAGTTCCGACACCATCAATTCCTTGGGGTCGCCGCCTTTTTCTTTCGCGGTGAACGGCTCGCTAAAAGAATAACCCTGCACGGCGACGTTTTCGTCCGACATGAATTGAGCCAAGCTGGGCGGTGCCGTGCGGACGTTTTTGTCGTTGAGCGACAGCTTCCTGATCATGTATTTGGCCCAGGGCGTCGTGCTGCTGATCGACAGCGTCAGGTTGGCCAGATCCTCGAAAGATTCGATCCCCGATTTTGCATGCACAATGATGCAGCGCGGGCTGTCCTGAATCGGAGCCATGACGGCCACGACCTTGGCACCCGCGGCCCACGCGGTGACGACTTGATCCGCGTTCGTCACACCGAACATGACCTGCTTGCGAGCAACTTGTTGTAGCACGGGCGACGACTTGCCACCCGGTTGGATCTCGACGTCCAACCCGCCAACGTCGAAGTACCCGTGAATCTCGGCCGCATAAAAACCGCCGTGCTCGGCTTCGGGAACCCAATTCAACAACAACGAAACCTTCTCTTTCGCCGCAGCCTTCGAGGCGGCGACGCGCCCCGATTCCGTTGCAGCCTCCCGTGACTCGCCGCACCCAGTCAGCAATGCCACGGCGAAACCGATGGCAAATAAGTTGGTCATTAATCGCATGAGGTCACTCCGAACCAAATTGTCTCTTGGGCGAATCGTCACCGAGTCCGTTCACGACTCCGCTGTGATTTCATTTCGCCGTGGTTGCTGGAATTGGCGAGCACTTCGTCGACTTCACATTTAAGTTCCAACGCACGTGTTGCCAACCTTCACGTTGGTGTCGGACCCTCGCTTATCCGATTTGGTGCCATGAGCGGAACAGGTTCCGCACTACCAATACTCGCATTTCTGGGTCAAACGGAGTCAATGATCGCCGCAACAACCCAAAGAAAGGGCGGAAGCCGGTAGGACGATCGTCGGTCGAGCCCACCACACCGACGAGGGCTACATCAACGTTGATGCGATCGAGATAACGGACGACGAAATCGATTACGCGTGCCAATGCATCCGATCGATCATGAGCTGATCGCAACCACGTCAATCGACGTAAAGAAACTCATTCGAGCATTGCAGCATATGGACGAAGTTCTCGAACGCGCGTTGCTCCGTGATTGCCGATTTCATTCCCGACGCCGCGTAGAGACCAGAGAGGTGCTTCAAGTGAGTGAGGCTCGCTTCCGCCTCTACGACCGATGGATTTCGCGAGAACGTCAACCAATAGGCCGTTTCGACCTTCTTCGTCGGCGACGCGTCCGCACCGCACAGCCGATCCACATGGCGAGCGAGTTGCGCGGCGCTTGCCGTCAGGAACTCGCTATTGATCATGGTGAGCGATTGCAGCGGTGTCGCGGACGCGGATCGCCGAGTGCAATTGACGTCGATCACCGGGTAGTCGAACACCTGCAAGAACGTCAGCGGATTTGAGCGGCGGGCGAGCAGATACACGCTGCGGCGAGTTGTTCCGCGTTGACCTTGCTTGGCCACGGATTGCAGGCCGCTCGATTCCGCCTGCAACATGATGGGCGGGCCTCCCAGGGCGTAGTTGGCTTGTCCGCTGACCGCGATGACGGAATCGCGCAAGGCCTCGGCATCCAATCGTCTCAGATTCATCCGCCACAACAGGCGATTGCCGGGATCGACGGACGTCTCGTTCGCTCGCAACTGCTTGGACGACTGCCGGTAGACGGTCGACGTCATGATCAGTTGATGCAGACGCTTCGCACTCCAACCTTGACGCATGAATTCGACGGTCAACCAGTCGAGCAACGCCGGGTGGGTCGGCGGAGAACCCGTGGCTCCGAAATTGCCGGGCGTGTCCACAATCCCCTTGCCAAAGTGATGCTGCCACAGCCGATTGACGATCACTCGGGCGGTCAGCGGGTGCTCGGGATTTGTGAGCCATTCGGCAAATGCCAATCGCAGACCGGTCGTCTTGCCCCGCGTGTTGGGCGACGGAATCGCGGCGGACTTGCCCGGCGGGCTCAACACCGACAGAAACCCGGGTTGAACAATGGGGCCTGCAAAGTCCACGTCGCCGCGATGCAGCAGCCGGATTGTCGGTGGCTCGCCGACGTCCCACAGGGCCTGCACTTTGTCGATGGTGAGCGCGGCCAAACGACTCTTGTTGCTGCGAATTTGAGCGTCCAAATCGGTCTGAGTCTTCCGATCCGTCGCACTCAAGGCCGCGTCGATCTCGGCCTCGGTCACCGCGAGCGACTTGGCATGTTGTTCGACAAGTTTCTTCTGAGCCGGAGTGCGTTTGTTCGGAGCCGTTGAGTTAGCCTGCTCGACGTCGGCTCGGATCGATTCCGGAATCCGGCCGAGCTTCTGCGGCAGCAGCCGCGAACGATATCCCTCACGCAGTTTGACCAATTGCAGATTCAACGAGTCGATCGTGGCGGACGTCGTCGACTTTTGCCGCTTGATCTCGGCCTGTTCGGACTCGGACACATGAAACAGATGCCGTTGTTTGGGCGGCAGCCATTTGCTCGGGTTATACGCAGACGTGAACAACGACAGAAACCGGTAGTAGTCCGTCTGCGGGATCGGATCGAACTTGTGGCTGTGACACCGAGCACACGCCAGCGTCATGCCGAGAGTGCTCGTCGAAACGCGTTCCATCAGTTTGAACAGCGCTTCGTAGCGATCGAACGGCAAGTCTGAAATGTCTTCATCCGTGGCGTCCAACACGTTGCGCAAGTACCCGGTGGCCGTCAGCAATTCGAGCGTTTTCGGGGTGTACGTCTTCGCGTTCCGCCAATCGACGAGTTCATCGCCGGCGATTTGTTCGGTCAGAAACCGATCCCACGGCGTGTCCTTGTTGGTCGCTTCGATGACATAGTCGCGATATCGCCAATAACCTTCGGACAGCGTCGCGGCGGTGGGATTGAAGTCCTTGCCCGCCGTGTCGACATAACCCACGACATCCAGCCAATAGCGGCCCCAACGTTCACCGTAATGCGGCGACGCCAGCAGCGAATCGATCAAACGCTCATACGCATCCGACCGATCGTCCGCGAGATACCGTTGCGCTTGCGCGGGTGACGGCGGTAGACCGGTCAAATCAAAATACGCCCGTCGCATCAACGTGAGCTTCGACGCGTCTCGGGAAAACGCCAACCCCTTCGATTCCAACTTCGCCAAGACGAACCGATCGATCGGCGTGCGAATGCGGTCGAGTGATTCGACATTGGGCGGCGGTAACGCGACCGGTTTCTGAAACGCCCAGAAGCGGCGAGCTTCCGCTGAGAATTCCGGAGACTCCGTATCAGTTTTAGATGCGTCGCCTTGCGGATCGACATCGACGAAGTCGGCAAAGCGACCTGTGTCGATCCAGCGGGTGATCGTTTGGATCTCGTCCGCGGTCAGTGGCGAACCCGAGTCGGCCGGCGGCATGGCTCGGCTCGCAACCTTCCGAATGAGCACGCTCTTGTCGGAAAAGCCCTCAACAATAACCGGCCCCTTCTTGCTGCCTCGCACCAACGACTTCAAGCTCCGCAGATCGAGACCGGCCTCGGGTGCGTCGACTCCGTGACAACTGACGCAGCGTTTCGTGAGAATCGGTTTGATGTCTCGTTCGAACACCGCGAATTGCGCCTGAACGTCGGCTGGCAATTCGGTGGATTTCGTTGATGGTGCTCCCGCTTCAATCCACTTACGAATCGTGGCGATCTCAGCGTCCGACAACTTCAGCTTAAAGATCGCGAGCGGCATTTCTCGCGTGGACACTTTCTTCCACAACAGGCTCTTTTCCAGCGAACCCGGCACGATCACGGCCCCATTCTGACTCCCGCGCATGGCCAGCCGCGCCGATCGCAGATCCAACCCGAGCTGCGGCGAACTCTTGCCGTGGCAGTTGAAGCAATAGCGAGTGAAGATCGGCAGAACGTCTTTTTCAAAGACAGGCGGCTCGTCCCCGCGAGCGCAGTCCGCGAAGCCAATCACGCTGACCGCCAACACGGCGACGATCAAGCGGATGTGTGAGTTTGCATAAATCATCGACGCCTACTCTTTCACGAGCAAATGGAGTTTGCCGCATTGAATACGAGAGCCCCACGAAACCGAACCCACACGTGCGATGCAATGGAACGAGCAAACTTTGCCTCAAATCTCATCGCACTCCAGATGAACACAACCGTCGCAGAATTGGGCGACGGGATTGCGCCTGGCACACTGTTGGACGACTCTCCGGACTGGCCGAATCACTGGGCGGCTTTCTCGTCGTGCTCGCGGGCCGGCTCGATCTTTCCGCATAAAACGAATTGCTTGCCGTGTAAAATCGGAAATGCCCAGGTTCGATGACGCCTGCATGAACGGGCCCGACGCCGACTTCGTGAATCTCGTCCCCGGTCACTACCAAGGAACTCGTGTAACAAAATCGGGCGCTTAAAACGAAATCGGGCGCTAAAACTGCATTTGCAGCGAACAAAGAGGCCAATCCTGTTCCTTCCCAAGATGTGTCCGGCACGGACTGAAATGCTTTGAAGTAATCGGTCCCCGGCGGTTGGACACAGGGCAGAATCGGGTCGTCGTGCGAGCGGCCCCACGCATCGCGGCTTCGCACATACGAATGATGAGACCGAATTGGCTTGAGCCACGGATGCCCTTCCGGCACGACGCCCCACTGCTCGGCGATTTCGCGTTCGAACCAGTGAGCCTGCGGAATGTCCGCCGTCAGAGCCGGGTATCGTTCGCCGACATCGACCGCCATCACGCGCAGTTGGCCCGTCATCCGATGACTGGTGACCGCGTAAAGCCGCACGGACTGATCTGTCCGCGGCACGCCAAACAGAGCCGACAGACCGCTTGCGTTCCCCTGCCATCCAATCGCGAGCTGCTCGGAAAACTCGTCCAGGCCGAGTACCGGGACATCAGCGAGCGGCACTGGCTGGCAGTTCGCGGTCGTCAAGCATTCGGCAAGTGCGGGCATGGGGGAATCCAGAGTTGAGATTCCGGCGGGTTCGCCACTTTCGGGGTCGGGCTTACGTCTTTTTGGCGGATTGCCGTTGTCGGTGAAATTCGGGTCGAACGCCCGCCAAATCTGAAATACGTAAGCCAGACCCCGATACTCGAACTTGAACACAGACTTACGGAGTGGGTTCTTGCAATTGGCTCTTGGCACCGGTTCCAAGGTCGATCAGTTCGAATTCGATTTCAACTTCGATTTGGAATTCACCATCGCTTTCTCGTTCAACTTTCATCTTGCTGCTGACGACACCGAACGGTGACTTCTTGTGCTTCCGCGAATCGAATGTCACGCGATACTTGCGATCGCGTTCCTTGTACTCGATCAAACCTTGAACCCCTTCAGCCTGCAACTTGCCAAGTTTTGCGTTGGTGATTTCAGTCGCGTCCAACTTCTTTTCGCCTTGCAACGGACCGGCCAAGAACGCCGGCAACGGGCCTGGATCGCGATCGCCCAGGGCTTCCGCGTCTTGGTTGGCTCGCTTTCGAATCCAACCACGCACTTTGTTTTCGAACGGTTTGCCGCCGGTCTTCATGTCCGCTTCGGGAACCAAGACCTTGGCGACGATTTCTTGCTCGCGCTCACCCACCTTCATGTTCATCGCAAACTCGATCCAGCGGCAGGCCTTGCCGTCCACGGTCTCCTTGCCAACCGATGACATTTTGAGCGTGCCCCTGGCGTCTCTGAATTCCTCAGGCGCGCGAGGAATTTTCATTTTGATTTCGTATTTCAGCCACGCGCCGTCGGCGGGTAATTGGTAAGCCAGACCATCGGCAATCGCCGATTGACCAATCGTGAGTGAAGCAGCGACCGAGAATAAGAGCAGGCTGCGAATCATGAGGATCTCCCGAGGTTTGAGGATTCGACGTCGAATTGGCCACGACCGTCCAACATAACTGCCCGCGATCAAACTTTGCACATTGCGTGAGTGAAAACAGATCGCCCCAAACATCGGCCTGCGGCGAGTCGCGTCAATTTCGATCACGACGTTGCGAGCGCAGAGTCTGCAGGTGGCGCATCAGCCGACCGTCCAAGTCAGGATGGATCTCGCGGAGCCGCTTGCTGATCGGCGTTGGAGACGGATCGTCTCGCAAATCCGCCAAGTATTCCGTCAGGACTCGCTTCGAGTCGACCGAATCCGACAGCATGAAATGGACCCACGCCCAGGCTTCCGCATAGTCCATCCGCTGGAGATGCGAGAACTCACGAATGCCTTCCAGCCTTTTCATCGACGGCTTCCAACCGTGGTCCACCGCCGACGTCAGTTGTTCCACATAACGCGGATTGATGCCTTTGCCGGATGAATCCACGATCTCGAAGAATTCCGCCAAGCCCTCGTCGAGCCACAGCGGTACGTCGCCCAAGGCGGAGTGCAAGATGCCGTGCGTAAACTCGTGCCGCAGATCCTCCCGGACTTTATCGCTCCAGAATCCATACACGCCCAGTTCGAATTCAGTGCCGACAAAGTACGCCCGCCGCTTGGGCAAATTCGGAAACGCGGCCGTGATGTAGCGTTGGTAAGTCTGCTCGTCTTCAAACAAGTAGACCACCACCGTGTCTTTCGGACGCGGCACTTTCAATGTCTCGATCACGTGATGTTGCAGTTGATTGAGGTCGTTGAAGAGCGGATGGTCCGGCGGCAGGCGAAAATCGCTCTGAACCAGCAATTGATCGAATCGCACGGAATGCCGAGCCGGCGGCGAAACCGTTTGGGGATCCCGAAACGGGATGCAGCCAATGGCCGTCAAAACGGCGAGCAGCGGCAGCCACCGTTGACAGGCTTGGGATAAAAAGGCTCGGCGGGGCATGAAGTGCGGCTTCCGTTCCGGCACATCGTTTGGATTGAGTCACTCAGGGTCGGGAATGTCCCAGAATTACATGGATGCCTCAAGCTGTGGTTTATCGGCAAAGTAGCACGGGACCATTGTCGCGTGGTGGCTCGGGACCATTGTCGCGTGGTGGCTCGGGACAATGGTCCCAAGCTACGGTCGAGTCTTTCCTTCGATCACTCGTGTGGCGAAGAATCCGAACGTCCGTTCGGCAAGCACGGTCGTCCCGGCCATCGCCGACTTATCTTTCGTCCACAAGAACGCATCAAATGTCTGAGTGGCGTTGTCGAGATGCAGTTGCAATTTCATGTGATGCGGCGAACCCGACATGCGACCGGTCACGTCGTACCGGCTCTTGGATTCGTCCGAAGTGTATGTCCCATGCGAACGCCCGTTGTTCTCGACGTTCAACCGCAATTCACCCTGCCACCGACCATCGGCGTTGATCTTCCACGTACCGGCAAAATCCGTCGCCAGCACTCCGGCACGATTGCGAGGATCGGGTTTCGAGCCGACCTCCGGTGCCGGAAGTTGCGACCCATTCATGCCATAGAGTTGCGCATTGTCGACCGCTTGGATCTCGCTCTTCGCCGTGAAGCGGATGTCGCCGCCCTGTCCCTCGGGAACAACTTGACCGATGTCGAAATTGAACGAGAACCCGGCAAACAGAATCACGTCCTGACCGTTGGCACTGGTGGCACCGTCTCGATCCGCGCGGTAGGTGACGTAGCGTTCGATCAACAGCACCGGGAAGGGTTTGTCGTCCGGGCCGCGTCGAAAACCGAATCCCACCAAAGCTTTGGTCCAGTTACCGTCGTTGGTCTTGATCGCCAAGCACGGACTGCTTTGAGTCGGATCGAGTCCCTTGAGTCGTACTGCTTGTTCCATGGCCAGTGATGTCACCGGCTTGTTGTCCTTGGCGACTTGTTGCAACCAGTACGTCGTATGCAGGTCGAAGATATCGGCGGCCTGCGTGGTTGTGGCGAAGAGCATGAACCCAATCGTGGTCCAGAGTGTCCTCATCAAACTTGCTCCAATAACGAGATGGCCGAGTCCTTGCGAGCGACCGGCGTCATTGGCGGCGGCAAGATCAGTGCCGTTTGGGGTGACGTGGCGTGCGTGGATCTCGTGCGAAAAAGCGACGTTCACCAGCGACTTTGGGGGTCTAAAGTTGGGCTTGTTCTTTGAAAGTGACTCGCTAGACTCCCGCACGCTTTCGGCCGCGCAGTCGAAGCGGCTTACCTGGTAGTGTAATGGTAGCACAACAGATTTTGGTTCTGTTAGTCAAGGTTCGAATCCTTGCCGGGTAACTGACTCCGTTGTCAGGAAAGGACTCCTGGTTTGGTCGAGCCCCCCTCGCCCCAGCTCTTGCAACGCCTGACGCACTTGTGTCTGTGTCGCCCGCGAGACTTACGTCGTTCACGATCGCGGGTTCGGCGGTTGGCTCACGGCTTGCCGGCGTTCGATTCCGTCTGGATCGACGCGCTTGTGCAACTCAACAAGCTCACGCCGTTCCAAGCCCGCGTGTTGGAATCGTCGAGCCCCGATGAACTGTCCGTGGGGCCGTGCGTGTTGCTGCGGGAACTCGGTCAACGCGGCACCACGTTTCTCGCGCGTCGCCGCACGTCTCACGAACGTTGTGTGCTCAAATTCATCAGCCTGCCAGGCCAGACCGCCGCTCCTCTGAACTTCGCCAAATATCAACGTTGCGAAGTCCCGCAGGTGATGCACGAATCGCCGGACGACGCAGCGAAATCCCTGGCCGCGTTTTTCAGTCATCACACGGGCTTGCGACATCCGTCCGTGGTGATTCCGCATTCGTCGATTCAGCATGGCGGGCGTTTGATTTCCATCAGTCGCTTCGTGGACGGCGTTTCGCTGCGAGAATTGCTCGTGCGCCGCGGTCGTTTTTCCGGGTCGATCGCAATGGCCGTGTTGCGGCAGTTGGTGGATGGACTGGCGGCTCTGGAGCAAGCGGGCACGGTTCACGGCGAACTTCGAGCCAGTAAGGTCCGATTGACCAAAGACGGACGGGCCGTCTTGGTGGATACCGGAATTCGACGCACAATTCGTCCGGTGCTGAGTGTCCCGATTGGCTTGCACATCAACGAATGCGAAGGCATCGCGCCCGAGCTGATCGGCACGCGCCGTGAACCCGACGCGAGATCCGAACTGTTCGCCTTGGGGTGCTTGTTGTGGTCGCTGCTGGCCGGTCGATCCCCGTTTCCAACCGGTGACCCGTTGGCGAAACTCGCATCGTTGCGAAGTAAACGCATTCCCGACGTGCGTGAGTGGGCTCCCGAAACTCCGGCTCCGCTCGCCGAGTGTCTCTTGAACCTCACGGCATTTGAACGCGAGCAACGACCGGCGTCGTTTGCCGAGCTGCGCGAACAAATCGGGTGGCCGAAACAAACCGATCGTGGCAAGTTGTCTCGGTTTCGCGAGTCGTTCAATCACGCCGCACCGGCGATTGCCACACCCATCCCCGACGACGGTCGCAGTGCCGTTCAACGCGTCATGGTGGCGGCGTGCCTCATGTTGATGTGCCTGGTCGGGGCAATGGCAGTTTGGGATTGGCCGTCGCAGGATCAGCTGTTGAGCATTCGAGCCCGCGTGATCCACCAGCTTGGCATCGAAGACGAGGAGCGAGAATCCATCGAGACACCCGCAGCCGAACCGAATGAACCGCACGATCGGTCGAGCTTTCCCGCGATTGAATCGGACGGTGTCATCCGCTTGGCAAGCGATCAACCGTATCGAGCGACCGCCGTGTCAGCCGTGGGGTCGGTGACTCTCATCGGAACCGGAAAAGCAGTAGCCATCGTTCTCGTCGACCAGCCGATGTCGGTGACGGGGCACGATGTTCGATTCGAAAACGTCGAGTTTCGTGGAACGTCGGAAACGATCGACCAACTGGTTCAAGTTTCGAGTCACACGTTGCACGTGCGGGACTGCCGATTTGTGTCGCTGCCGGTTGCCACGGAATCTTCAAAATCTCGGTTCATCTCCGGTATCAAATGGTCGCCTGCTGAAGGCGCATTGATTCAGCAGAGCCGCGTCCGATGCGTCGGCTCGGTGTTCGTCAATGTCGGCGCGGCGATGGAATTCACAACGGCTGCCGGTGCGATCCAATTTGAGAACAGCTTGGTGCTGAATTCGAAGTGCATGATCGGCCTACACTCGGACGCTCGGCAGGCTGCGACCGATGTTCGCGCTCAACGGGTGACGCTGCGTGACGTCGATGCACTCCTGGCGATCACGAGTGGTGAAAACGGCGCGAATCCCGTGCGATTGGCGTTGGATTCGTGCGTGCTCGCTCTCGATCCGGATCAAGGTTCGCTGGTGCAATTCGTGGGTCGGCGTTTGCCCAAGGGGGAAACGGCATTGGTGCTGATCTCCGCCGAACGAACGATCTTGGCAACAGACGCTCCAACCGCCACCTGGCTCGCAGCCGAACAGGGCACACCGACAATGCTCATCAACAGCAACCTCGTCGGAGCGACCGGACTAGGCCGTGAATCGATCGAGTTCACTGGACCGCCGGAATTGCCGAAGAAAAACTCGACCATCAAGACGCCGCGAGCGGACGAGTTGGGGATCGAGTAGGGCGAACGGCGCGAGAGAACTTAGTTCGAGTTTGTCACATTCCGGGGTCAGACTTACGACTTTCAGGCGGCACGAGCCAGTCGTCGGTGCGTGCAAAATCAGCACGGGGGCTTGGGTCCGTTGGATGGCGGCGGTGGCGGCGGGGTGGCACTGTTGAGTGTGCCACTGGCTCTGCCAGTGCTTTCCATAAGTGTCGGCAACTCGCGGTTTGAAACCTCCGAGTGGCTACTCGCCTTTGGTTGTCAGTGGCCGTAGGGCCGATTCCTACCGACCGATCGTCATCGGTATCGCGGCGGGGTGGCACTGTTGAGTGTGCCACTGGCTCTGCCAGTGCTTTCGACAAGCGTAGGCAACTCGCGGTTTGCAACCTCCGAATGGCCGTAGGGCCGGTTCCTACCGACCGATCGTTCATCGGTATCGTGTGGCCGGTGGGAACCGGCCCTACTCGCTCCGATGGTACGGGTGCATTGT
>JAQBZS010000103.1 GCA_027622115.1 Planctomycetota bacterium
TCACTCGCGTACGCCTGCGGCTGACGGTTAAACAAGAAAGTGCCAAATTTGGACGCGTGCAGAATAAAAAAACCTCGAACCAAGCGGTTCGAGGTTTTTTTGTCGTAATTCGCGCGCTGACCGAAATCAGTTGGTCTTGGCGGATTCGGTCTTCGAATCGGTCTTGGCGGATTCGGTCTTGACGCTTTTCGTGACGGATTCGGTCTTGCTGGTCGTGGCGGCCGCGGAACTGCTCTTCTTGCTTCCTGTCTTGCCACCGCAACCGATGAGCGCGACGGACATGGTCAGTGCCAAAACGAGGGTGAACAATTTCTTCATCAGTCTGTTCCTCAAGAGGGGTTACTTTCCAAGTGCTTTCCCCAACTCCACCGCCGGGGACGCCCAAAAGGGGCAGCTTGTATCCAGGATGATCCGGTATTTCGCTCGATATTCCCGCGAATCTTAAATTCTTTGCAGTTTCTTCACGAGAAATTGCGAGTTCTTCACGAGAAATTGCGAGCCAATTCGACGAGCGTGCGGACCATGCAGCCCGACGCACCCCCTTCACGATGCGGCTTGTTCGATGCGGCGAATGCCGGCCCGGCGATGTCGAGGTGAACCCACGGCACGTCGCCGACGAAGCGTTCGAGAAACTTCGCGGCTGTGATCGAACCGCCTGATCGCGTGCCGACGTTTTTGATATCCGACACGTCACTCTTCAGTTGTTCGCTGAAGTGATCGAACATCGGCATCCGCCACATGTCCTCGCCAGCAGTTGCCGCAGCGGCCAGCATGCACTCCGCCCAGTCGTCGTCGTTCCCGAAAGCCCCCACCACATCGTCGCCCAAAGCCACCACGCAGGAACCCGTGAGCGTCGCCAAGTCGACCAGCTTCGCGACTCCGTCATCGGCGGCGTAGCTGAGTACATCCGCCAGCACCAGCCGACCTTCCGCATCCGTGTTGTGGACTTCGATCGTCACGCCATTCCGCGCCGTCAGCACGTCGCCGAGTTTGTAGGAACGACCGCTGACCATGTTTTCGACGAGACCCAAATAGCCGTTCACGTTCACTGGCAGTCGCAGCTGCGCGATCGCCGACATCGCTCCCAGCACCGTGGCGGCGCCGGCCATGTCGCATTTCATGGCTTTCATTCCGTCCGACGTTTTCAGCGACAGTCCGCCGCTGTCAAACGTGACGCCTTTGCCGCACAGCCCCAGCACCGGCCCGTCGTCCGCTCCCCCGCGATAACGCAGCACGACCAGTCGTGGCGGTCGATCACTTCCCCGAGCCACGGCCAACATGGAACCCATTCGCTCGGTCTCCAATTCGGCCTGCCCCAAGACTTGCACGGCCAATCCGACGTCTGCCGCGACTTGCTCGGCGCGAGCCGCGAAGGTCTCCGGATGGATGTCGTCCGCCGGCCGGTTGACCAGTTCGCGAGTGAGATTCATCGCTTCGCCCAGCACGACACCGACATGTGCGGCTTCTTCCAATTCGGCGGCTTGCGATGCGGCGGACGCCATGACGGACAAATGCGCCAACGGAAATCGACCGGGCTCGCTGCGATACAAGTCTTGCCCCATACCACCCACGGTCATGGCCAGCGCGGTAATCCGAGTTTGCTCGACAACGGACAAGGCGAGACCCGCATCCACGGCAAACGCCACCGTGGTCCCGCTCTTTTTCTCGCTGCACGCACGTGCCGCCGTCTGCATGGCTTTGGCAAATGCCCCAGCGTCGGCGTCGTCCGTGCCGATGCCCACCAACAACAGCCGCGATGCCGCGAGACCCGGCACATCCGGCAGCGACAAGAGTTTCCCGGTCTCGCCGTTCAAATCCTCACTTTCAACCAACCGCGAAATCGTGCCGCCGAGCGCTTCGTCCAAGCCAGCCAGCAGGCTGGTCAGCGGACGATCCTTGGCGGCGACGGTCACCAACCAGTCCGCGACGACGTTGGAGATCGGCGTTGATTCAATCTGAAATTCCATGACTTAGTCCTTGTTGAGCAGCCGGCTCATTGCGGTGCCGCTCGGGTTTCGGTTCGAGAATCGCCCGGAGCTGTTCGACAACTCCCAATTCGAGAGCCCATTCGTCGAGATAATCGAAATCTATGGCATCGCCCTGAATCAGCAGCACGCCTTGATGTCGCGGATGTGTTTCTCGGATCCACCTTCTCGAAAGTATTCGGGTTTCTTCGGATCGCGTCTTCCGCTGATGCGAATCGGGCCTGACTTCCCGGCTCATCGGTCACAATCAATTGACCGCGGCTCAGTCTTGAACGGGTAAATTCAATATCACGCGGCACCATGAAGTCGATTTTGAGGCCGGACATGATCAATTGACGTTTTGAAGGTCGCGATTCTAGGTCGAGTCCGCGACGTTGGCTATCATCTTGCCTGGAGTTTCAGATCACCCCGTTTTGGCCACGACTTGAGATGGAGCATGAGATGTCAACCGTACCCGAACGATACTTGACACCGGAAGAATATCTGAAGATCGAACGAGCGGCCGAGACGAAGAGTGAATACTACGCAGGCGAAATGTTTGCGATGTCCGGAGCAAAACGCGCGCACATCGTGATCACCGGGAATATCGCGGCGGAACTCCACGGCCTGTTTCAGGACCGGAAGTGCGAAGTCTACGCTAGCGACATGCGGGTCAAGGTAAACGCGACCGGCCTCTACACGTACCCCGACGTCTCCGCTGTTTGCGAGGAACCTGAGTTCGAAGACGCCGAGGTCGACACGCTCGTAAATCCGCAAGTGATCTTCGAAGTCCTTTCGCCCTCCACCGAAGGCTACGATCGCGGCAAGAAATTCGAGCACTACCGGAAGATCAACTCGCTCACCGACTATGTCATCGTTTCGCAAGATCACGTTCACTTGGAGCATTGGAAAGCGACTGATGGAACTTGGAAACTGCTGCATGAGTTGGGATCAATCGACGACTGCCTTTGCATCGAGTCCATCGATTGCCGGATCCCGCTGACCGCCGTCTACCACAAGGTTCACTTCTCGTGAGCCGACTTGTCAGATCGCTCGGGCAGGCTCGGAGATCGCTGCGGTCAACACATCTCCCTTTCTTCGCGGCATCACTTTGCAGAAACTGAAATTGTCCGTTCAATACGCGTGAGGTTGCCTTCGCGGTCCTGGACGGACACGGTCAATGTGCCATTTCCGAGTCGCTCCAGCGGCTTGGTCAGCGTCAACTCCCACACACCCGGTGACGTGGACTTGAAACGCTTGGCGAGATTCTCTCCCGCAGCGATGCCGTCCACGGCGAAGTCGGCGGTGACCGTCAATGAGTCTTCGTCGAGCCCCGTGTAGTAGTCGTACATGCCGATCACGATGCGAGTCAGTGAGCCGCTCGTGCCGCGGCGCGGATGCGTGAGCGTCAGCACCGGGCGGTTGTCGTCCACCATCCAGCCGTAGCCGCGGTCTTCCGGACGCATGGCGTCGTAGTCCAAATCGATGGGACATCCCAAGTCGATCCAGCGGACCAACGTGCGACGGTCCTCGTCCGTTAGCGGCTCGACCTTGATCTTCTCGCCGTTCGGACCGACATACTTACCCGCGACGGCGTCGGGTGGCGGCATTTGACGCCCGTTGTAGTCGAGATCCGCGAGATCGCGGTTGCGCTGCGTGTTCTCGATCGCTTCGCCGCGCAGCTTGAGCGTGGATGCGTCGCCGGGGACTTCGGCCGTCGGGAAATCGTCGTTCGTCCAACCGTCCGAACGTCGACCGTGAATCTTCCACACCAGCAGACTTCGCCGCGATTGGAACTTGCGGATGTACCGCGACGCATTTGTTTGTCGCCACGAACCGTTGTGGATCACGGGTTTGAAACCGTACTTGGCCTCGCGGTCGAGCGCCAGACGATAGTACGTCTCGGGGACTTCCGGACCGTGCGTCACGCGGACCGGCTGTTCGCTATCGAGCACCAATTGACCGGCCGGCTCGTTCGACTTGTGCGAATGGCAAGCCGCGCAACTTCGCAACAGGATCGGCTTGATGTCGCGATGATATTCAACGTTCTTGATGCCGCCCTCGGCGAATCGCACCCCCGTCGAGTCATCGCGATCCCATTTGCGTTTTGACTCGTCGCGTTGCTTGTCGGTCAACAACGGAGTCTGTCGCGTCAGATCGAAAACCTCGTAGTCCTTGCGAGCGGCACTGGTGTGTTCGAACAACGTCGGCTTTTGGCTGTGGGCATGACAGCCACCGCAGTCGTTGCGGATTTCGCCGGGACGCAGTTGATGCCACGTCTGGGCGATGTTGAGCACCATGCCGTCGCGATCGAGCGTCTGAAACGTGTAAGCCGTGTCGGCAGGAATCTTGGCCAGAAAGCTCGTGTCCGGGTTGCCGTCCGGGTCGACGGGTTCTTTGTCGGCGCTGAATTTCCTCAAGGGAATCTCGCCGAGGATTCGCAATCGCTCGGTGGCGTGGCTCAGAAAGCGGCGACCTGATTTCGGCCCGCGATGTCGGTGCGTCGTCGGTTCCATCGCCACGATGCGAACGGCATGGATCTCGTCGTTCGAATATCGCCCGGCATCCGAGCCTTGGTTCGACCAATTGAGCGATGCGCCATTTTGTGAAGTGTTGAACGGGTCGAGTCCCAGAAAGCTGCCGGGCGTGTTCAGCCGATCGGTCGCGCGTGCGGTGACGCCGTCTGCAGGGACGATGCCGCTGGGATAGCTTTCTCGCTTGTAGAAGCTGGATGTACCAACCAAGCCGAACGGCGATCCTTCCGGCAACTCGGGCGAAAGCTTGCCGTTGTTGGCCAGCGGTTCAAGTCGAGCCGGTTCGTCGATCCCGAAAATTCGCTTGTACGGCACGAGTGCTCGCGGCCATTGCTCGTTGTAGTTCGGATCGTTTTTGATCAACCGCATTTCGGCGGGCTCGTCGATCGGTTGGCCGTCCTTGATCAAGTACAAGCCGCCGTCCGGCATCGGCAGGAACTTGTATTGGTGATTTACCGGACCCGGCGAATAGCACGCGAGCAGATGATTGTCGGGCGCCCCGCTGGGATGCGTGAACTTGCCGACTCGCGGTGAATCCTTTTGGCCCACCACCGAATTGTCCGCCGGTCCTTCGCCGAATTCCGTGAAGCGAGTGAGCGATTCGATGCCCGCCGGACTGAACGGCAGCCGAGTCAATTTCGGTTTCGAGTTGTAATGTCGTCCGCTGCGAAGTGGGGGGTTGCGAGGGTCACCGTCCCAACCCGGTCCAAACGCCGAATACCCCGACGGTGGTTTCGCCGGCAGCTTGTAGAATCCCCCGAAGCCGCTGTTGTTCTGGTTGTAATACTTCTCGGCGACGATGTGTCCGTCACTGAGTTGGCTTTGAAAGTGAAACGCGTCGGGAGCCCCGCCTCGCATCAAAGCACTCAGCACCGGACCCCAACCGGTGCCGTCCGGATTGATGGTCCACAAGCCCCACAAGATGCTGCTCCGCAACCCCTGCGACTCCAGCGAACTGAAGATGATGCGACCGTCCTTGAGCACCACCGGGTGCAAGGCCATGCCGATGTTCAAGTGACCGATCATTTCCACGTTGCGACCATCGTCGTCCATAACGAACAGTTGCTGGCACGGTGACGGATGCTTGGGCGGAATGAAGCCATTGCGGCTGCTGGTGAAGACCAGACGTCCTCCCGGCAACGGGCAAGGCCCCATGTTGAGCACCCCGTAGTTGTGCCAGGTCTTGTCGTTGGTGGACTTGTGCGGGTCGTCGGCCCAGTCCGCCGCGCCGGTGTTTGGCGTGAGTTTGCCGTGCGTGAGGCGCACAATCTTGCGAGTCTTCACGTGAATCTTGTGGATATCCGCTCCACCGAACGGCGGTTGCCCGTGTTGGCTGGTGCCTTTGAGCCCTCGGATGTGCGAGTAAAAGACCCATTCGCCGTCCAACGACACCATCGGGTCGGTGACCGAGCCGTTTTCGCCACCGGGGACCAGCACTTCTTCGCGACCGTCGGGATGCAACAGCATCAGGTCTCCGCCAGCATCCATCAGCCCCGGGTGTGCGATCTCGGTCCACAACGAGCGTGCTTCGTCACCCTTCCGAGGCGTGCGGACGTAGACGATGTCGTAATCAAACTGGATCGACTTGTCGGTCGAGACATGCGGCACGTTGACGTTGATGGTGTCCGGATACCGCCGATCCGCTTCGGGCTTGGGCTCCGCCGCGGTGGTCGACGGCACGCCGATCGCGAGCAATCCCGCAACGAAACCGACAATGCACAGGCAGCGAACACAGAACTTGCAACGAACACACAAGTGCTTGGAATTCATCGAGTCCACTCCAGATTGGAATTGTCTGAGTCGCGGTGAGCATGCGGAACCGCTGACGTGCAACGTAAAAGAATTCCGACTCCTACAGAATCTTTCATCCTTCAACGTCGATCAAGGGACGGCTCGCGGCCAAGTCCAGCTGGAGTGGGTACCGGCAATCAGACGGCGACCGGACACACCGCCGACATTTCCGCATTCAGTGCGATGTATTCTTGCCACTCTTCCGGCACGTCCTCGTCGTGAAAAATGGCATTGGTGGGACATTCAGCAGCACAGGCATCGCAGTCGATGCACTTGTCCGGATTGATGAACAACATGCTCTCGCCTTCATGGAAGGATTCCACGGGGCAAACCTGCAAACACGCTTTGGACTTGCATCCGAAGCATGGTTCGGTCACGACAAAGGCCATTGTTCGTCTCCTTGGGCATGGGAAAATCGGCACGCCGATCGGCGTTCACAAGCGGATGCAAATTCCCTTGCCCAACCGGCCAAGAATTTGCGACTTTCTTCCGAGAACCGAAAACTGCCGCATGAGCGAGACGTCGTTGCAATTGGTCGAGCGGTTTCAAGCCGGAGAAGACGCGGGCGCGGACGCCTTGTTTTGTCGCTATTTGGATCGCTTGACGCGGTTGGCGCGTTCGAGGCTTTCCGCTCGACTTGCCGGCCGAGTCGATCCGGAAGACGTGGTCATGTCGGCCTATCGCAGCTTTTTCCTGGGGGCTCGCAATGGGCGGTTCCTGATTCAGCGGAGCGGCGATTTGTGGGCGCTCCTGTCGCAGATCACGCTGCACAAGCTATATCGCACGGTGGCACGTCACTCGGCCGGGCGTCGATCCGTGTACACGGAGCAGGCCGGCGACTTCGAGCTTGACGGTGGGCCGGCAGCCAAGGAGCCGACTCCCGAAGAAGCAGCAGAATTGGCGGATTTCGTGGAATCGCTCATGACGGGCCTGGCTCCCAAGCAACAGCGAATCCTGGAATTGCGTTTGCAAGGCGAGACGATCGCCGACATTGCTCAAGCCGTGACGACTTCCGAACGGACTGTGCGACGAATACTCGCCGAGATTCGTGAACAGCTTGGTTCCCGGCTGGACGCACCCTGATGAATCCACGGATCGAAGAAATCATTGCCGCGTTTGAAGCGGCCTGGAGAATCGGCACTTCGCCGGAACTTCGCGAGTTCCTTGACGATGCTTCGCGGTCGACTTGGTTGAGTGAAAGCGATCAAGAACTGTTGGTGCGTGAACTTGTCGCAATCGATATCGAGTTTCGTGGTCGGTTGTGTGCCGTCAAATCGACCCGCGCAGGTTCGCAGCCGTGGAGGTCGCTGGCGGAGTACCGGGCCGAATTCACGATTCTTGGCGAAGAATCACTGGCGCTGCTTGCGGCCGAAGAATACCGAGCACGGCGGCTGGGTGGCGAAGAGTTGTCGACCGGCGATTACTTGAATTCAATTCCGAATGCGGAACGTGCGCGGTCCAACGTGATTCGCGTCGCTGCCGAGATCCTCGCGGACGCCAAGAGCACCCCGAAGTCTCGTCGACGCTTGGAATCGCCGACTTCCGACCCACACGCCCCGCTGCCGTACAGCGATTTTCTATTGAAAAAACTCATCGGCTCCGGCGGCATGGGCGAGGTTTATCTTGGTCTGCAAAGGAGCCTCGACCGATACGTTGCGGTCAAGTTTCTACGGCGATCACTGGCGGACTATCCCGAGGCGATTGCCCGTTTCACAACCGAAGCGAAGACCGTCGCTCAGTTGAATCATCCGGGAATCGTGGGCATTCACGGGCTCGGTCGAACGCCGGGCGGTGGTTACTTCATCGTCATGGATTTGATTGACGGCCAGGATCTCGGCCGGCATTTGTCAACGGGGCCGATTGAGGTTCAAGAGGCGTTACGCATTGTGATCGACGTCGCGAGGGCCTTGGCCCATGCCCACTCGCGAGGTGTCATCCACTGCGATTTGAAACCGTCCAACGTGTTGCTGGATTGTGATGGCGCGGTGTTCGTAACGGACTTCGGTTTGGCTCGACGCGCTTCCGATGACGATCCGTTTCCGATCGCACCTGCTGGAACGGCAGCCTTCATGGCACCCGAGCAAATTGACGCGAGCGTCGGTTGCATCTCATTCGCAACGGACGTCTACGGACTGGGCGGACTACTCTTTGCCACGCTGACCGGAAACGCTCCTCGCACCGGCGACCGTGTCGCGGATGTGTTGGCCATGACGATGGCTCAATCTCCGCTTCCGGATATTTTCGATCTGCGTTCGGACGTTCCCAAGGGCTTATGCCGCGCGGCGAGTACGTGCTTGGAATGGCATCCCGAGCGACGCTATGCCACGGTTGAAGAGTTCCTGTCGGTGGTCGGTCCGCTCGCGAAATGAATCTCGATCACGTTCAACGATGCCAAGTCGGTTGTTGCGCTGACCGAATTGAGGCAGACTGCCGATGACCACGCAAGTAACTCGATCGGCGCAAACCTCGCCCTGGCAGCCCCGAATGCCTGACTTTGATTGCGAACTGCCGGTTGTCGTCACCGAACTCGATGACAACTTGCTCTCCGGCGAAATCCTGTTCTTCAACGAACTAGCTGCGTTGGCGCAGGCGGACACGGCACTCGTACACCAACTTGCCCGCAATGTGCAAATGGTCGTCAAAGATTGTCGACCGTTGGATTGGTTCCGTCGTCGCAGCAATCTCGAGTTGGACGTAGTCAGCGTCAGCTTGGAGATCGAGCCGACTCGGAAAGCGGCGCTGCGATTCACTCCGGTGTCGTTGACGTTTCATGCCGTGGTCTGGCCACAGGCCGGTTACGAGATCGCTTATGTGCCGGTGCTGGGGATCGAGCACTTGGCCAAGGATCGGACACTGCTGTTGGAGCAGCTTCCCGAGCAGATCCGTTTCGCCGTCCAGCGGCGGCAGATGAACGGCTCGCTACGAGCACTCGTGGAAACGGCCCGTGTCACCAACGTTCGCGTGCTGAAGCATCTCACGAGTTTAACGCTCAAGACTCCCAAAGAGATTCAGCAGGCCGAGGGTGAACGCGAACGAGGTTCCGTGCTCAAGACTTGCGCGACTCGTCTGAAGCCCAGCAGTCTGGCACCCGCCTTTCAGCAAGACGCGTTGATCGAGCGGCTCGGCCAAGCGCTCGGCGGAGAACGCAAACGAAGCGTGCTGTTGATCGGACCGTCTGGAGTGGGCAAGACCGCCATCTATCACGAGGTCATTCGTCGTCGCACGCAATTCGATCTTCGAGGCGTGGAGTTCTGGCAGTCGAGTGGTGCTCGACTGGTGGCGGGGACGTGCGGTTATGGCATGTGGCAAAAACGCTGCCGCGAGCTGTGTGACGAGGTGGCTCGCAAGCGCGTCCTGCTACATCTCGGCGGGCTGGTGGAGTTGCTGGAAGCTGGTCGCGGCGGCGGGAGCAGTCAGGGAATTGCAAACTACCTGCGACCGCGGATTGAGCGAGGCGAGTTGCAGGTGATCGTGGAATGCACGCCCGAGCAATTCGCCGTAGTGGAACGTAACCATCCGAGCTTGCTGCAAACGCTGTGGGACATGCGAATCGAAGAACCCAATGAAACAGACGGACGATCCATCTTGCAGGCGTTCGCCGATTCACAAGCGGATTCCGCTGCCAAAATTTCAGCTGCGGCGTTGGATGTTCTGGATCGCCACCATCGGCGATACGCCACGTACTCGGTTTTCCCCGGCCGACCGTTGCGGTTTCTGCGAAACTTGCTGGACGACTCATGCGCAGCGAAGCCTACGACCGCAGAGCAAACCAAAGCCGATCAGGTCATTGACGAAGGTGCCGTGACTCGTGCGTTTTCGCGAGAAACCGGATTACCGCGCGTGTTGCTTGACGATGCGGAGCAGCTCGACGTCGAGTTGGTTGAGCAATGGTTTCGCGGCCGAGTGATCGGGCAGACGGTCGCCGTGCAATTGCTGGTCGATTTGCTCGCGGCAGTCAAGACTCGGTTGTCACGTCCGCAGCGGCCGATTGCGTCGCTCGTGTTTGTCGGGCCAACGGGTGTGGGCAAGACCGAGATGGCAAAGGCCATCGCCGAGTTCCTGTTTTCGTCTTTGGACATGCGAGAACTTCGGCGGCATCTGTCCGAGACTAAGTCGTCGACCAACACTCGCGATGACGACGAACCAATCGCACCGGTCGCTCGACCGAAGACACCTCGCATGGTGCGAATCGATATGAGCGAGTACTCGGACTTCCATGCGATCGATCGGTTGGTCGGCGGCGAATCGGGTGGCGAGGGGCTACTAACATCGACCGTCCGTGACCAACCCTTCGGCGTGGTCTTGCTGGACGAATTCGAGAAGGCCCATCCACGTTTCTTTGACATCTTGTTGCAGGTGCTTGGCGAAGGCCGGCTCACGGACGCGGCCGGTCGAGTCGCCGATTTTCGGAACTCGTTGATCATCATGACGTCCAACTTGGGTGCCCAATCGCTCAAGCGGGGACAGGTCGGGTTTGACAACACCGCGACGTCATCCGACGTCTTGGCATCGCACTACACACGTGAGCTGGAGTCGTTCGTTCGCCCCGAATTCTTCAACCGCATCGATCGCGTCGTCCCGTTTCAGCCGCTTGACCGTGAGAACCTCGATCAGATCGCTCGGCGGGAATGGGACTTGGTGCAACGCCGAGACGGCCTGCAATACCGGTCCGTCCGGTTGGATCTGGGTGATGCCGCGCTGAAGCAAATCGTTACCAGCGGATTTGACCCGCGATACGGGGCTCGACCGCTCAAGCGAGCCATCGAGCAGTTGGCTTTGCTGCCCATGTCGCACGGTTTGAATCGTTACGCAGATGACCTGAACCTCACAGTCGATGTCGGCTGCGACGCAGGTGAGATCGGCGTCAAAGTGCGAGCGGTCGATGGGCAGGCCCGGACGGTTGGAGCAACGGATCGCGATGCGGGTGAACCTGCAATCTCGCTGGCACGACGCACCTGTGAATTGCGTCGAGCCGTGCAGCGGATCGATGTCGGGCCGGTCGCGACCGAAACACGCAACGAGATTTTTCGGTTGGACCGGTCGTTAGCGGCGGCGATCAAACAAAAGCGGGCACCTGAACCGCATGTCGCTAAACGCTACGGCTTGTTGGACGGTTTCCTAAAGAATCTGGATCGGCTGAGTGGCGACATCGTCAGCTTGGAAGACGACACGCTGTTGCGGTTGTACGGAGACGAACCGGTCGACATTGCGGCGGGAGCTGAGTTGCTTGAGACGCTGCAGGAAGACTGGAATCGATTGCTGTTGGATGCATTCGCGTTGTCGTTCCGAGACGCCGATAAGGCCGTCACTTTGGCAATCTACGGTGAAAACAGTGGTACAGCTCGCAAGCTTGCAGCGGCATACTTAATGGTGAGCGAAGCCCATGAACTGGCAGCGCGTCTCTATCTGTTGAAATCGCCGCAGGGTGACCTCGACCAACACTTGACATCCAAACAATTCTGGATCGCCAAGCCTGAAAAGAAGCAGGAGCGAGGAAACCTACAAGCGAATGCCGAGCCTGAAGCGGATCGCGTGAGCGAAGACGAACCCACCACCACCTTGATTGGTCACGTCGTAACGCCGGCCGACATCGAAGAGCACATGACGGCAAACGTGGTCGGAGTGGCTCTGCGATTTTCCGGTCCGCTGGCGTATCCGATCTTCGAAGCCGAACGCGGCGTCCACGTGTTCATCCAAGGCAGTGAGACCTACCGCTGTCTGGTCGACATTGACGACGAACAACTGGAAGCACGTACCGTGCATGCTCGATCCGGCAAGCCGCGGATCGTGCAATACAAGCCACCCGTCGGCGCGGATCGTCGGCATGTCGTGGATCAATATGTGATCACTCGAAAATACAATCGGCCAAAACAAGTCGTCGAAGACATCCATCTCCAACAGAGCGTTCGCTGGGCCGACCGCACGATCAATAAACTTTTGCCCGAGTTAATACGAGCACGACTGTTACGCATGGCCAAGTCACAGGTTTGTGACGACGTGTGAGTGGGGTCGGGCTTACGTCTTTCAGATTTGATTGGCGTTGGACTTGAGGATCATTTGCAACGTCATCCCACCAAATCTGAAAGCCGTAAGCCTGACGCCCAAGTCCGCAACGCTGCTGGGATACCTGGGCGAGTACAATCGCGGCATTCCCTGGGGTGTTTTCTCTGTGGCTAGTGTCTCTGCGGTTTTCCACGAATCGCAGCTTTATTTTGAAGTGCACAGATACGAGACCGCTAAGAAATTGATTGCGATTGTCAGATCACGTCGACCTGTTAGCAGGTTCTTCCGTTTCTGGGTGTGAATGCCGAGGTTTGTTGTAGGACGGGCACTCCACTCCTGCCCGTCGA
>JAQBZS010000104.1 GCA_027622115.1 Planctomycetota bacterium
GTTTGTGTCACGGTGATTCGACAGAAGATGTTCTTGTGAGTTCCTGCCGGGCTCTTCTCGTCCGTCTTGATCTTGAAGATCAGTTCTTTCGTGTCCTTGGTCATCTGTGCCACTTCGGTTGTGACGCGGTTTGGTAGTCCAAGCAACTCGACCTTGGCTGGGCCTTCGAACGGCGTCGTTTGTGTAATCGTACACACGATTTCAGTTTCCTTGCCTTGTTCGACGTCGGACCGTTGCAGTGCAAATCCGACGTAAGGCTCGGCGATGTCAAGGTTGGCAAGTTGCGAGGCGATCCACACGGTGCCATCCACATTGGCGGAGCCGATGACATACATCGGATGGCTGCCGACTCGTGCACCGCCGTTGGCGCTCAAGGGATACAAGACTTCGCTTTGCCCCTTCGCGATGTTGACCGAACTGGCGGCCCCGATCCCCGGCGGACGGTAAGGGAACTCGATATTGATGGCTTCGTCCCAGCCTGCTTTCTTAATCACCTTGATTTTCAGTTGCATCGAGCCATCACGCACGATCGGCACTTTGGGTTGCTCAATCAACAACGTGAACGGAACTTCGTCGACAACCGCGATCGGAAGGCGATTGACGTCCTTCCAGACATAGAGCGATTGGCCGGGAGCACCGATGATGAAGTCCGCGCGGTTCTCGAATCCGCCGCGAATCGCGATTTTCGGGTCGGCGTGCTTGGCGGTGAAGTCGACGAGTTTTCCGGAGATCGGTGCGTCGGCGGCGGCTTCAAACACCACCGGCATCACGTTGGTCCAAGTTGGCATTTCCTTCGCGTGAATCGTGATTCCGGCCGGCATGTCTTTGGGATCCAGCAGCAAGTCGCCGCCAAAATTGCCTCGGCTTGCCGAGATCAGCGACGCGAAACGATTGCCTCGCGGCACCACGATCTGTTGACGCGATTGCGAATAACGCGCGACTCGTGGAATACCCAGGCTCAGCGACTGCTTCGGTGTGTGGAATTCAATGCGGAACACGAAGTCCGGGCCACCGCGCCCGAGGTGATCGGTCACACGCAGGCAATAGTCGCCATCCGCCGGGACGCTGAAGCGGAAGTAGCTGTCCGGGCCGCGCGAGTCGTCGTTGCCCGCAATGCTGCGTCCATCGGCATAGTAAAGATTCATCACGGGATCGAGGGCCGAGCGGATGCGGCGAGCAAAACACTCGATATCGAAGACTTGGCCTTTTTTCGCCGTGAACTTAAAGACGTCAATGTCGCCGGGCTTTTCGATGATGCCGTTGAATGCAGCGGGAAACGCCACGGGAGTTGCCTGAGCGATGTCGTCGTTGGGCTCAACTTCAAACGCATTGCCGTGCTCGTACGTGCGGAAGGCGTTCGGTGACGGAGCGATGCCGCCCGCGTCTTGAGCAAACAAGCCGTACTCTTCGATGTGCTGCGACGGCACTTTGACCTTTTGTTCGATCAGGCCGGTGGGATCGCCAAGGTACGTCACCTCGATCTCTTCTCCGAGTTTTCCGCCTGCCGGATAGACGGCCTTCGGTCGAGGGAACGTGCCGACATGCAAGCGATAGCCACAACTCCCGTTGCCGCCATACGCACTCTCGCGGACCTCGATGATGTACTTCCCATCTTCGGGAGCCACGGTGGATGCCACGGCATCTTGCTTCACCAGCGGCGTATCGTCGTCGGCGGACATTTCAAAACGCCGAGCGTTGAGAATGGCGACGTACGGGTCGAACAACGCCGTCCCCAATCGCATGCCTTCGACTTCCGCACAGATTCGCTGACCCTTTTTGGCGTCGAGGATGTAATAGTCGACGTCCTCGCTTTGCACGATTCCCGTGACGGTGACATTCAATGAAATCGGCTGCGGCAAAGCGAAATCGCTGTTGGGTTCTTTCTCGGCAACGTCCGGGAGCGCTCCCACGAAGAACGTGCGGTATTCCGACAAACCGCTTTTCGTGCGTACCGTCGCCGTGTGTTCGCCGAGCTGACAGTCCGCCGCCACCTTCAAGGTGACTTTGACTTGGTTGGCTCCGTTCGGAACGATTTTCGTCACCGTGATTCCCGGCTCATAAAACAGAATTTCTTCTGCATCGGCCAACCGCGCACCGCTAAAGGCGACTTCGGTTTCGATACCCCGCTGCACGCCACGCGGCGTGATGCTGCTCAGCGTGGGCGACGCGGCATGTAGGGAATTGGCACAGATCAAGGTGAGGCACAGGGAAGCCGACGTAAGTACACAACGCATCGGAATTCTCCAGATGTAGAAATCCACGCTCTGGCGAGCGTGGCTACTCCAGACGGTGGAAATCCACAGTCCACCGTAGCCGCCGTCGCCAGACGGTAGAAACGGCCCGACTGTACGAATCCAGTCAGGCCGTGGAGGTCGATTCAATTAAGCCAACAGTTCCTTGCGGACTTTGCCACCATCGACGATTTCGATGGGACGATCGCCGGGAGCCATCAATTCCTTGTCGGCGACAATGCCGATGCGGTTGTAAATCGTGGTGGCCCAGTCAACGACCGTCAGTGGGTCATTTTCCGGTTCGGCAGCCGTCGCGTTCGACGAACCATAGACGATGCCGCCCTTGATGCCGCCGCCAGCCATCACAACGCTGAACACCTTCGGCCAGTGGTCTCGGCCGGCGTTGCCGTTGATCTTCGGCGTGCGACCGAACTCGGAGGCAATGCAGACCAATGTGGAATCCAGCATCTTGCGTTCGTCGAGGTCGTTGATCAGCCGAGCGTAGGCTTGATCCAGCGGAGGAGCCTGGCCGCTGATCGCGCCGCCGACATTGTTGTGCATGTCCCAACCGCCGTAGGTCAGCGTGACGAAACGAGCACCGGCTTCAACCAATCGGCGAGCCATCAACATGCGGGCTCCGGCCGTGTTGCGACCGTATTCGTCTCGCAGCTTGTCGGGCTCCTTGCCGATGTCAAAGGCTTCGCGAGCCTTTTGCGAACTCACCATCGAGTAGGCTCGCTTGTAAAAGGTATCGACCGCGTCGAGCGAATCGGCCTCTTCCTTGGCGACGAAGTAATCGTTGACGGCCGCCAAAATATTGCGGCGGCGAGTGAATCGCTCATCGCCGACACCACCCGGCAATTGCAAATCACGAACGGTGAAGTTTGTGCTGGCGGGGTCCGAACCCAAGCTGAACGGAGCAAACGACGAACTCAGATAGCCCGTGCCGGCGAATTCGTTCGGTTGATTCGGAATGCACACGTACTGCGGCAGATTGTTCCGCGGGCCGTATTCGTGAGTCACAACACTGCCCATGCTCGGGAATTTCAACGCCGGGCTGGGGCGATAACCGGTGAACATGTTGTGCGTGCCGCGTTCGTGAGCGGCTTCGCCGTGCGTCATCGAGCGACAGATGGCAATCTTGTCCGCGATCTTCGCCGTGTTGACGAACTTCTCGTTGATGAACGTGCCTTCAACATTCGTGCTGATGTGCTTCATCGGGCCGCGGTATTCGATGGGAGCGAATGGCTTCGGATCCCACATTTCCTGATGCGGAGCACCACCCGGCAAGAAGATGAAGATCACGGACTTCGCCGGGCCTTCTACGGACTCGTACGCTTTGATGTCGGCCTGGGCTTGCTTAGCTTGGAAATAGTCGGCGAGTGTCAAACCGATCCCGCCGGCAAACCCAACAGTTAAAAAATCACGACGTGAAGACCTTGACATTGGAAGACTCTCCTATGGAACGAGGATGGGGGGAAGTTCTCAGGAAACCCAGTCGATCGATCTTGGGCATTTCGTCAAAGCTTGGAGGCCAGGGGAGTTACCAGTGGTGGGGAGTTTTGGTAACGCTGGGTGGGAATGTCCCTGGCTCGACGATCGCATCAATCGATGCTGATGGCTAGTAGCAGACTCGATGAAATCCCGAATGTCAAGGGTCTGGGTGGATCAGAAGATGGCGAAACAGCTGTAACCGGAAATCTTCAAGACCTACAGCTCAGTTAGAAGCCTTCTGAAACGCGGGTCTGACCCTCTCCGTCCTCAGTTTTTGCCGGAGTTTAGCGAGGCATCCAAAGGGTCAGCCCCCTTTTTCAGATAGCTTCTACCTGCGGTCTGCGAGCTGCAGAGACCAACCTGGAACGAAAGGCAGCCTTCAAGCCACACCCCGGAGTTGTGTGAAAAAGAGGAAGACGGGGCCGAGGCGAAAGGCGTCTGTGGTAGCCGCCAGTCATCGTCCCGCCGGGACAAGCCCGGCGGTGACGCCACGTCCTAAGTAGCGCTGTCCAATTAACGCAAAGCGTCAATCAGCAATGCCCTTCCAATCGCGCCACAGCCACCGAAGTGATTCCGGGAGAATCGCACCACCGTGTCGACTGTTGTGTCCGCCCGTGCCCATCACGAATTTGTAGTCGTATTTTGCGAACTTGAGTGCGGCGGCCATCTGTTGATTTGCCAGCGGCCAGCTACCGTGCAGATTGTTGAGATCGTTCGAGCCCTCTTGTAGGAAGACTCGGATGTGCTTCTTTTCCGTCTTGCGGATGAGCGACGGATAAACATGCCCTCCACGGATATTCGTAAAACTGCCAACGTGGCTGAGCACTTTCCCAAATTGATCGGGCCGTTCCCAGGCGACTGTCCAGGCGCAGATTCCGCCCGAACTAATGCCGCCCGTGGCTCGACCAGCCGGGTTCTTGGTGATGTTGTATTTCGACTCAATTGGAGGCAGAAATTCTTCGAGCAAGAAACGCGAATACTGATCGCCCAGTTGGTCGTATTCGAAGCTGCGGTTGCGTCGCGGGCGTCCGTCGGGCGTCGATGCGGGGATCGAACCGGGATTGATGAACACGCCGATCGTCACGGGCATGTCGCCCTGGTGGATCAAATTGTCGAAGACCGTCGGTGTGCGAAATGAACTCTTGAGATTGGCGTAGCCATTGCCGTCTTGAAAAACCATCAGGCAAGCGGGTTTTGACTTGTCGTATTGAGCCGGGACGTAAATCCAATAATCACGTACGGTCCCTGGATAGACTTTGGTGCTCTCCCATTTCCCTTGGGTCACCGTGCCCTGAGGAACGCCTTCCTTGACCATCGAATCTGGGCCATGTTTGTAGGCGTCTTGCCCGGAAACGACCGTGGCACACAACAGACAAAAGATGGTGACGAACATCTGGCGACAATTGAAGAACATGAATTCCCCTGGTTTGGAATCTGGCAAGTGCAGTGACTCGCCGCGTTTTGAAGGTAGAAGCTATCTGAAAAAGGGGTCTGACCCTATTGGATGCCTCGCTAAACCCCGGAAAAAACTGAGGCCGGAGAGGGTCAGACCCCTTTTTCAGATAGCTTCTATTCCGTGATGATGTCCTTGACCGAGCCGTTGCTGGGGATCATCGGCAGCACGTGTTCTTGATACGGGCAAATCACGTCCAGCAGATACGGGCCGTCGTGAGCCAACATCTCCGCCAACGCCGCCGGAAACTCCGACTTTTTGCGAACCTGCTTGGACCGGATGTCGTAGCCTTCCGCGATCTTGACGAAACTCGGATACGTTTCTTGATAGTGCGAACCGTCGCCGTCGCCGAGCGCCTCGGGGTGATCCACCGGACCCAAATACGTGTGGGCTCGTTGGCCGCCGTGGAAGCGGTCTTCCCACTGCACCACCATGCCCAGATGCTGGTTGTTGAGCAGCAGAATCTTCACCGGCAGGTTTTCGCAACGCAGCGTGGCGAGTTCCTGAATGTTCATCTGAAACGAACCATCGCCGTCGATATCGACGACCGTCTTTCCCGGAAACGCGGCACAGACGCCCATCGCGGACGGCAAACCAAAGCCCATTGTTCCCAGCCCGGAACTGCTCAGCCAGTGCCGCGGTTGACTGAACTTGTAGAACTGAGCCGCCCACATTTGGTGCTGACCCACACCGACGCTGATATAGGTGTCGTTGTCCTTCGTCTGCCGCCAGAGTTCGTCGATCGCGTATTGAGCGAGGATTGCGTCGTCGAATTCTCCGTAACACAACGGAAACTGCGTCTTCCATTCGGCGATCTGGCGATTCCAAGCATCGATTCGTGGCACGTCGGATTCGGTCACGGCCGCGTTAAGCTGTTTCAAGACCTCGCGAATGTCGGCGATGACCGGGATATGAGCGTCTTTGTTTTTGTTGATCTCCGACGGGTCGATGTCGACATGCACGATCTTCCCATGCTTGCAGAATTCTTCGATCTTGCCCGTCACGCGGTCGTCGAAGCGGACGCCGAATGCCAGGATCAAGTCTGCGGCATTGATCGCCTTGTTGGCATACACCGTGCCGTGCATGCCCAGCATGTGCAGCGAGCGAGCATCGTCGCCGGGAAACACGCCGAGCCCCATCACTGTGGAAGTCACGGGGATGTTGGTTTTGTTGACGAATGTTCGCAGGTCGGCGGCCGTCGAATAATCGTTGCAACCGCCGCCGATGTAGAGAATCGGCCGTTCGGACAAGCGAAGGGCGGATAGGATCGACTTGATCTGCTCTTTGGATGCCAAGCGAACATCGGGCCGGTAGCCGGGGAGATCGAAGGGCGGGTTGTAGTCCACTTTTGCCGCCGACTTGGTGAGTTGGACATCTTTGGGCACGTCGATCAACACGGGGCCCGGCCGGCCGGTATTGGCAATGTAGAAGGCTTCGTTCACGATCCGCGGAATGTCGGCGATGTCCGTGACCAAATAGTGGTGCTTGGTGACGGCTCGGCAGACCTCGACCACCGGCGTCTCCTGAAACGCGTCCTTGCCGATGTTGTACTGCGGAACTTGGCCCGTGATCGCGATCAACGGGATGCTGTCGAGCTTCGCGTCGGCCAGTGCCGTCACGAGATTCGTGGCACCGGGGCCGCTGGTCGCCATGCAGACACCGACGCGGCCAGTCGTCCGCGCGTACCCCTGAGCCGCAAAGCCGCCGCCCTGTTCGTGGCGCGGCAAAATGGTGCGGATCGCGTCGCGGCGGTTGCGCAGCGACTGGTGTAAGGGCATGCTCGCGCCGCCCGGATAGGCGAACAGGATGTCGACGTTTTGTCGGATCAAGCACTCGATCAGAACGTCGGCACCATTCGCGATGGTGGGTGGGGAAGCGCTCGTCTTGGATCGGACTTCAGCAACTGTGGACACAGCAATTCTTTCAGACAAACGAAACAGCAAATGGGTCGCCGTAATACGAAATGTGTCAGACTTGAGCGCGACGAGAATAATCGTCAGGACAAGAGTGCGTCAGCCCGGCCGAAAAGAGACACGGAGCGATGATCGCCATGCGTGGTTCGGGCGCGAAGTATCCAAGTCTAATGTCGACACGCACCACCCGCCATTTACGATTCAACTTTCGACCAACACGCTCGTCGGGCATTACCTTCACTTGGAAAGCTCGTCCACGAGCATCGCACGGACGGCTTTTGCATCTGCACCTTTGCACTCGCGCATCACTTCGCCGATCAACCGGCCGATCGCCGCTTGTTTGCCGTTGCGGAAGTCGTTCGCCGCTTGGGCGTTTCTTTCGATCACCGTCGCGATGATTCCCTCCAATTCTCCGGCCGCTGAGACCGCTTTCAGCCCGCGTTCCTCGATGATCCGGTCGATTCGCTTGATCGAGATCGGAATGTCGGCATCCGCGTCCGCCAACAATGCGGCAAAAACCTCGCGACCGCTCTTGATCGTAATCTCGGCATCCGTCACGCGTTTCAAAATCGACGACAGTACATCCGGCCGAATCGCAAACTCGTCGATGTCGACCTTTCGCTCGTTCATTTCGCGCAACACATCTTGCGTCACCCAATTGGCCGCCTGCTTGCCGTCGCTGCCTTGGGCCACGGTTTCGAAGTAATCCGCCAGTGCCGGACCTTGGTCGATGATGACCGAGGCGTCGTATTCCGAGAGTCCAAATTCGGACTGAAACCGTGCTCGACGCGGAGTCGGGAGTTCACAAGTTTCTCCGCGAATCGCGTCGAGCTGCTCTTCGGTGACGGTCACCGGCACCAAATCCGGATCGGGGAAGTAGCGATAGTCCGAGGCTTCTTCTTTACCTCGCTGTTCAAAGCTGACGTTGCGATTCGCGTCCCAACCGCGAGTCACCTTGTTGCCGCCAGGATCGCCGAGCTTCACGCCCGTTTCCTGGAACTCGCGGAATTGCCGAGTCGTTTCGTATTCGAGCGCCAGTTCAACGTTGCGGATGCTATTCATGTTCTTGACTTCGACGATGGGCGTCGCCACATGACCGCCGTCGTCTGTCGGAATGTGCAAGTTGATGTTGGCGTCGCAGCGAAGTGAGCCCTCCTGCATGTTGCAGTCCGACACGCCGATATAGGTCAGCAGCAGCTTCATCTCTTCGAGAAACCGTCGGGCTTCGCCGGGTGTCCGAATATCGGGCTCGGAAACGATTTCCATCAGTGGAGTTCCGCAGCGATTCAGGTCGACTTGACTGTCTTGGCCTCGACCGGATTCGTCGTGCATGTTCTTGCCGGCGTCCTCTTCCAGATGCACGCGAATGATGCCGACTCGACGAACGCCTTCGCCATCATCCGTTTTGACGTCCAGGTGTCCGTCATGGCTGTAGGGCAAGTCGTATTGGCTGATTTGATACGCCTTGGGCAAGTCCGGGTAGTAGTACTGCTTGCGGTCCCACTTGGTGAAGCGAGCGATTCCACAATCGAGGGCCATCGCCGTTTTGAGCGACAGTTCGAACGCCTTGCGATTCATCACCGGCAACGAACCCGGCAACCCCAAACACACGGGACACGTCTGCACGTTGGGATTGTCCGGATTGAATTTATTGGCGCACGCGCAGAACAGTTTGCTCGCCGTGAGCAGTTGCACGTGAACTTCCAGCCCAACGACAACGGTGTAGTTCATGGTCGAGAATCCGAATCGTAGCCACCGTCGCCAGTCGGTGGGCCGTGCTGCGAAACCACCGTCTGGCGACGGTGAGCCGTGCTGCGAAACCACCGTCTGGCGACGACGGCTACTGCGCAAGCGAGGTTACGACAATCTCGAACTCAACGTCGAAAGGCCGGCCACTCTTTCAAACATCCGAGCCGCACGCAGCAAACGGTCTTCCGAGAATGCCGGACCGTACAACTGCATGCCGATCGGCAGTTTCGCATCGCTGAATCCGGCAGGAATCGACAGACAAGGGATGCCCGCCAAATTGCCGCTGATCGTGTAAATGTCCGTCAAATACATCGCCAATGGATCGTTGACCAATTCGCCGATTTTGAAGGCGGGCGTCGGCGCGACGGGTGCCAGAATCACGTCCACATCCGCAAACGCACGATCGAAGTCTTGGCGAATCAAGCGGCGGACTTGCAGAGCTTTCACGTAATACTGATCCGAATATCCTTCAGACAACGCGAAAACGCCCAGCATGATGCGGCGCTTGACCTCCTCGCCGAATCCCTCGCTCCGAGTCGTGCAGTACATGTCGACCATGTTGGTGAACGATTCCGCGCGATGCCCGTAATGCACGCCGTCGTATCGGGCCAGATTGCTCGACGCCTCGGACGCCGCGATCAAGTAATACGTCGCCACCGCGTACTTCGAATGCGGCAAGGTGACGTCGATTACTTCGGCACCAAGGCTCTTGTAAACGCCGAGGGCCTCGCGGATCGTCGATTCGACTTCGGGATCAAGTCCCGCGACGAAATGCTCCTTCGCAATGCCGATCTTCAAGCCCTCCAGCGGCTGGTCGAGTCCACATAAGTAGTCCGGAACCGGCCGGTTGACGGATGTCGAATCTCGTGCATCGTGTCCCGCGATCGCCTGCAACAACGCCGCCGCGCCGGTCACATCGTTCGCCAGCGGACCCGCTTGATCCAGCGAACTGGCGTACGCGATCAAGCCGTAACGTGAAACGCGACCGTAAGTCGGTTTCATGCCCACGACTCCGCAGAACGCGGCCGGTTGGCGGATCGATCCGCCGGTGTCCGTGCCGATCGAAAGTGGAGCCATCCCCGCCGCGACGCAGGCCGCAGACCCACCGCTCGACCCGCCAGGCGTATGGTCCGTGTTCCACGGATTGCGAGTGACTTTGTACGCCGAGTTTTCCGTCGACGAACCCATCGCGAATTCGTCCATGTTCGTTTTGCCAATGATCACGGCGTCGGCGGCCCTCAATCGCTCCACCACCGTCGAGTCATAGGGCGGGCGGAATCCATCGAGTATCTTGCTGCCGCACGTCGTTGGAGTATCCCGCATACACAGGACATCCTTGACGGCCACCGGCAGTCCGCCGAGCGATCCCACCGACTTCCCGGCAGCCCGTTTTTCGTCAACGGCTCGGGCCTGTTCTAGCGCCGCGTCCGAGTTGACGAACAGGAACGCTCCGATGGTTTCGTCTTGCCGGTCAATCGCGTTCAGAAAGGTCCGCGTCACCTCGACGCTGCTTGATTCGCCGGATTCCAACCGAGCCAACAATTCGGTGGCGGTCGATCCCGAGATTGTCATACGTCGCCTCGATTATTCGTACAAAACCCAGGTCGGTGTGGCATCGTCGCGCATTTGTAGCCGCCGTCGCCAGACGGTGGTTTCGCAGCACCGCCCCACCGTCTGGCGACGGTGGCTACCACTTGGCGACCAGCCGGACTACGACGATTCCAAGATCTGCGGAACTTGAAAGTACCGACCATCGGTCTTGGGAGCATTCGCCAAAGCGGCTTCGCGCGGCAGCGATTCGCGGACAGCGTCATCCCGAAGCACGTTGAACTGTTCAACCGCATGGGCCATCGGCTCGACGCCATCCGTGTTGACTTCGCTCAAGATGTCCACGTATTCCAAGACGTGTCCGAGTTGAGATGTAAACGTCTCGACTTCTTCGTCCGTCAGCTTCAGCCGAGCAAGCCGTGCGACCTCACGAACTTTGTCTCGAGTCAATTCGATCGCCATGCTCGCGGCCCCGGCTGGAGTCAGTTCGCGTCGAGAATCGTAAACGGTGCTCGCACAACGGCCTTTTGCACCCGACCGGATCGCAGGCACTGCGTGCAAACGCGCCGCTGAACTGAAGTTAATCCTTCTTGAATGCGGATTTTTTGCAGATTCGGCTTGAAGGTACGTCGGCTGATTCCAGTCGTTTTGCGACCGTTACCGCCCAAGTACTTGGCCTTACCGCGCTGAGAGAGCCGATTCCCGGTATGTGGCGTTTTCTTGCAGACGTGGCATTGCTGTCCCATGGGAACACTTCTTCCATTTCGCTGAGTGCTGAAAAAGAACGCTAACACGTGTCGTGAGCGTGGTTTAGCGGGCCGGGGAGTATAGTGGAACGAAAACTCGATGCAACTCGCGAGTTTTGGCTCGGCGCTTATCGGCTTGTCCTGTCCCGCTCTCGTGAAATCACGTAATCACATCCATCACGATCTACAGCGTCCAGCCCTTGCGGTATTCCTTATGGATCAATTCTTGGGCCTTCGGCGAATTCGTAACTCGCAGATGTTTGGCATCCCACTGAAGTGATTCGCCGCTGCGATAGGCGACGACGCCGAGTAAGACCGCTTCCGTAAGCGCGCCGGAATAGTCGAAGTTGCAGGTCGTCGGTCCGCCGGTTTTGATGGCGTTGATCCATTCGTTGTGGTGGCCGATCGAATCGGGAATGAACGGTTCCGGGCGTTTGAAGTCTCGATTTTCCCCGATCGGCACGATGCGATGCGCGCTGTAATTCGAGAAGATCGCGCCGCGTTCGCCAATGAACAACTGGCCGCTGCCGCCCCAGTGAATCGGTTTGCCGTTTTCGGCTTTGAATTTCGACAGAATTGCGGGCTGCTTGCCGCCGTCGTACCACGTCAAATTCACCGGCGGCATTTCACCGCGAGCCGGATAGGCGTACTTCACGACCAAACCTGCGGTGGTGGCATCGCTGTCGACTTTGGGGCCGCTGGCGGCGATCGTCGTGGGACGCATCAGCTTCAAAGCCCAATGCGCCAAGTCCAGGTAATGGCAGCCGAAATCGCCCAAGCTGCCCGTGCCATAATCCCAGAACCACCGCCAGTGAAAGGGATGCACGGTCTCGTGTTTGCCGTTGATACTGCTTTCGACGTACTCGCGCTTCGGAGTTGGACCGAGCCACAAGTCCCAATCCACGTGCGCCGGCTTCGATGCCGGCATCAGTTTGCCGCCCGCATAATTGCTGTTCACCCACACGTGGCATTCGCGGACCGGCCCGATGGTGCCGCTTTGGACCAACTCGGCCACCCGGCGATAGTTCGCACCCGCGTGGATTTGCGTGCCCATTTGCGTCACAAGTTTTTTCTTCGCGGCGAGTTCCGCCAGGGTACGGGCTTCGAAGACCGTGTGCGTGAGCGGCTTTTCGCAGTACGTGTGTTTCCCCAGACGCAGCGCCATTGCGGCAGCCGGGGCGTGCGTGTGGTCCGGTGTGCCGACAATCACGGCGTCGATCTTGTCGGCTTCTTTCTCCAACATCACGCGAAAGTCTTTGTACTTACGAGCCCCTTTGTATTTGTTTCCCGCAGCGGCCAAAAAGTTCGAATCGACATCCGCCAGGGCGACGATGTTTTGGCTCGCACAGCCACTGATGTCGCCAGCGGCTCGATTGGCGGTTCCGATCGCGGCGATGTTGAGCTTCTCGTTGGCGGACTTCGAAGCCACTGCCGGACCC
>JAQBZS010000105.1 GCA_027622115.1 Planctomycetota bacterium
GCTGGATTGCTTCGCAGGTTCAGGAACTATGTTGGCCGCTGGTCTGGATTTCGGGGCTTCCAAAGTGATTGGGATAGAACAACAAAAGAAGTATCTGAAGATTGCAGAGAATCGGATTCTGCGGGGAGAGGAATAGCCACTTGTAATAGGAAAGGGCGAGTGACCGCATATGGGCACCCGCCCGGATGGAACCAGCCCCAGAGGTTTTACAAAATAGTTTTTGTATTCTTTGTTTTGAATAAATCGCCTTCTGGGAATTGTTCTTGCCCAAGGGCGGCGAGAATCTTTTCTTCGGATTGAATGCCGACCAACCGACCTTCTTCACACCCGTCGATGAACACGATAAGCGTCGGCACGCCACCGATCCTGAGATAACTCGCCAGCCATTGATTGCTTTCGACGTTCATCTTGGCAAACAGCACTTGCCCGTGAAGGTTGGCTTCCATTCGGTCAAGCAATGGCTGAATTCGACGGCACGGGGGGCATCCATCCGAGTACATCTTTAGCAACACCGGGACTTTGGCTTTGATGACGGTTTCCCCGAACGTGGATTCCGTAACTTCGATCATTGTTGGTCCTCTGGGTGTAGTGGCCGAATGATATTGTTTGTGGTGTCGATGATTTCGGCGGCATCACCGGCAGTTGGTTCAAGTTGAATTGCCAGTTTGAATCGACGGCTGTGGAGTAATCCCCTCACCAGCAGCACGGGATAAGGACAACATTGGACGCAGTGGGTTTTGATGACGGCCTGAACGATGGTGATTCCGGGTTCCTTGCTAAAGGCCGTTATGTCGAACGAAAAGCCGGTCCACACTTTGGTTCCATCCATTCGACCGCCGAATACTTCTTGATTTACGGGGGCCGCAATCATCATCCCGCCAACTTCCGACCACTCGAAACTGCCAACCAACCCATGTTGGTCGGCGTGTTTGTAAACAAGGTGGCGTAGGTTCTCTTTCCACTTCATCAATACTCGCTTTTCAAAAGTAATGTCGTTGCTTCCCGCTGGTGGTTGTCATTTTCCGCTTCAGAAATCACCCACAGCGGCGTGCCATCCTTTAGCCTGTAAGACGACAGCAACCGGCCACCTTCGATGACAGCCTCAATGTTGGCCTGCCGGTCGCCTTCGGTGAGTTCGCCCCAATCACCCCGGACATGGCGGGACAGAAATTCCCACGGGCAATGATCGTTTTGCAGCAATGCGGCTTGTGCCCCCGGCGTAAGGTACACCTGACCCAAGCCAAACATTGCGTCTCGAATTGTTATCATTTGCAACCTCTGATGACGGTCGTTCCAGAGGTTTCAGGTACACCGTTACTCTTGCCGGTCAATAGGTCATCTTGTCAGCGGCGGCGGCAAGTTGATCTTCGCCACGTTTTGTATAACGAGCCGTGGTATTCAGGGACTCGTGACCAAGGATTTGGGCAAGGCTCACAAGGTCATTGCCGCTGTCTTCCAAAAACTTCTTGGCCATCGTGTGCCGTAAAAGATGGGGATGAAGTTTGAACCCGCATATTTCGGAATAACGGTCGCACAGGTCACGAACTCCCCTGTCGGTCAGTGGGCCACGTTGCCCACAAAACAGGACTTTACTTTCACTTTCTGGCCTTGCCGTGAAGTAACTCTTGACAGCTTGCCGAGCCAACAGCGGGAGAGGCACGGTGCGTTCTTTGTTGGCCTTTCCGTTGCGAAAGGTTATTGTTCCTGACCTATCTCCAATGGTCAGGTCGGGAAGTTGTAAGTGAACCAAGTCACCAACCCGGCAACCCGTAAAAAGTAAAACGTGAAAAATGGCATTTGCCCGATGATCGCCCCTAAGTTCGACTTCACGGAGAAGTTTTCGGACTTGGGATCGTTCAAGACCCTTGGGGGAGAGTTGCTGGCGGCGAAGCTCCTTGACCTTTTTGGTTGGATTAGCGGCAATATAATCGCCCTCAACCAGCCAATTGAAAAATGATCGCAGGGCCACCAGCGACCGATTCACCGTTGGAACAGAAAGCCCCTGTTCCCGGCGTAGGGCATCCCGAAAGGCGGTAATGTCGCCGGTCGTCACCCTTGCAACCTTGAACGACTCCCGGTTGGCCTCTCGGAACCAGCGTGAGAATTTATTCAGGTCGCTCACAAATGCCCGCCGAGTATGGGGCGAATAATCTTGCTCATCTAGGAACCGACCGACCAACGATTCGTCACCAGATGACCCCAAAACATTATCACCGGAGTTTTGCACGGCTTATACCCACGAAACAGAAAGGAAAGAGACACAAAAACATCGAAAGTGGGCTGATATTGTTTATTATCAGCACAGTTACAATACCCGAAGTTCAGGTTTACTTTCACTTTGTCTGATCGTGAGTAAAGAAAAGTCTGGACGGGTCGCACAGGTCGATGAATGCCGCCGAATCTGGCGAGAATTTCTCCAATTAAACAGGTATCTGGTCACCCCCGACAAGAAATTGAGTCAACACTACAACAAAGACCACTAACCCCATGCGGCACAAGGGGTTAAGTGTTACATTGTTTTTGCGGAGTCCCCGCTATTTTCTCGTATTGCAAAGTCAGGGCAACAAGATTGCCGTATTCGATGCTGCTGGGGAGAAAATAAGGGCGGCAATTCTGAACCAAGCTCAGGCGACGGCATTTAATTCAACGCATCCTGTGCGATTCTAGGGCCATGCACAGGGCGACCGAATCTTGGGTAGCAACTTCCGGCGACGGCACTCGTTTGTTGGCCGTAGCGAGTTGTCACGACTTAACACGACGCAAAATCGTGGTCGTTCAAGGGAGGATGGGGCACCTTCCGGGTCGGGGTCACTCCTTTTGGAAACAAAATCCTCAAAGTTGCACAAAATGGCGTCGGCTTCAGCTTCGTATTTGCTAACGATCCAGTGTTTCCGCCTTTCCCGTTCGTATTTTAATTTCGATTTTCCAAGGAAGTATTTGCCGCATTGGTAGGTGTATCGAAGACCGTTTCTCGATTCAAAAAGCAACTTGTCCTTGCTGCCAAGTTTGAACGGATAACAAGTAACAGCGTCGATTTCGTCTGGAACTTCGCAATACGGGATGGATATGGTGGTTCCATGTTTCCGATTGAAGGCGTCGATTTTATTGGAAAGAAAAATAACCGGGTTATTGAGTGTCGTGCGAACCAGCACATGAAGATGAACGGTGCATCCCTTTTCTGGTTCCATTACACCGAATAAGGCAAGATGCTGGCCTTTTGTCTTGTTGAAATACCCGACCGCTCGTGTCAATGTCGCCAAGAACTTCTTGATAATAAATACAGGCTCAGGGCGATTGAATTTGATCGTTAGCCAATGAGTGGGAGGCAGAATGTCGTGAATTTGTTGGAGGGCACGGACATGCTTTGCGGCCCACCGATCATGGGATTTACGGGTAAAGGTTGGGCTTGCCCGATTATTTGCAAAATAATCATCGGGTTCGTGATTTTTGTAACGTGGATAGCTAAATACCCGTGGAGTCACCATGCTCTAAATATCATGCCCCTGTCGTTCTTCTTTTAGGCGACAGGGGTTTTTTCCTTTCTCTCCGGTAGGTATTGTAAGAGCGTCAAATTATGAAAAAAAGTTTTTGGTCGAGATTGGCTCTTTAGTAGGGACCGTTGATTTGGCCTTTCCGTGTGGTTGCACAACCAGATTTGTCACCGGACGACAGGCGACATGGCCAAATGCCAAATCCCTTCACCGAATGCTGGATGTTTGCCGGGTAGCTCAGGACCAAAAGGGTTCAACTTTGCCCGTGGTCTGATTGATGGCCCGAATGATCTGATAGTGACGATCAAACACCATGTCGCCATCGACGGAACGAGACGCAACACACTGAAAAATATGATGTTGCGACGATTTCAGAATGACGGGTAGCCCGTTCCCGCCGCCTCCACTCCGCAACCCCTTTGGCGACAAAGGGGTTGTGGCAATCGTCGGAAATCGAGTCAGTAAATGGGCAGCATTCAGAATCCCGAATTGTCGCGGACTGGCGTCAATTCACGTCGCACACGGTCAGACTGTCGCCGCAATCGCGTGGGGGTGGCCTAAGCCGTTAGTGGCAATCGGCTGCGGACGGCGGGCCTGGGACGCTTCTTTCAAGATCGTATCAGCAACACAACCTTCGGCACGTCGACGGATGTCTCTCTTGAACCCTATGGTTGCTTGTGGCTCGAACGAGCTTGACCTGGCACGAAGGATTTCAGATGTTGACCGGCAACTGCAGGGTGACGGTCATCCGAGACCGCTGAGATCTTTCGGGTAGTACCCGAACGCGTGTTGCTAGAACCGGGGTCAGCTTGAACTCGCGGGGATTACAAGCACGACGCGCGAGCGATTGGGTTATCGGCGGTTGAAACCCGTTCGCTCGCGCGTCGTGCTTGAGTTGGCAACGCGCAATTCGGAAACTCTCCGATCCGCCCGTCCCTAGTCTCGCTGACTTCGTCCATGTAAACTAGTCACGTTTTACCCCGCCGAGTGCCTTCCAACCCTCCCTCCTTCGGATCGATTCTATGATCTCGACTGTGCATCGCGTTGTCGTACTTGGCCTTTGTTTCGTCCTCGGGGCGATCACCGCGAGTGCTACGAATGGCGCGGACTACCTGCGTGACTTGCAGGCTGAAGCGATTGCGAACGGCTATTCACCGGCGGCGCATTGGGGTTGGCAGCCGAGGAACTATGTCTTGTGGGGCTCGCACTCGAATCGTTTGATTCCTGTCTACACTTACGGAACCAAGGGAGCCGGATCCCAGATCGATCTCCAGGATTACATCGGTGCGAACAGCCGCTATCGAAATCGTGAAGCGGTCGAGAAGCTATACGGTTATGTTCCCGATCGGACGGTGTCTTCGGCCGCCGAGTATATGGATCAGACCGACGTCTATCGGATTCAGCGAGCGGCGCTGGAAGCTGGAAAGAAACACATCTTCCTCGTCGTGTTCGACGGGATGGATTGGCAAACGACTCGCGCCGCGAGCATCTACAACTTGCAGCGCGTCGCGTACACCGAAGGCCGTGGAGTAGGAACGCATTTCCAAGATTACACGGCCGGCGGCACCAGTCAGTTCGGGTTCATGGTGACAGCGCCACACAACGAAGGAACTTCGGTTGATGTCGATACACAGGTTGTTGAAAATCCAGGCGGAGAGCTGCGCGGCGGTTACGATCCCGCACGTGGAGGTCCAAATCCCTGGACCGCCGGTGCGGACCCGCAGTACCTTGTTTCCGAACCCAAGCAGGCGACGAACCGACATGCGTACACCGACTCGTCGAGCGCGTCCACGGGCATGACAGCCGGCGTCAAGACCTACAATGGTGCCATTGCCGTCGATGCACAAGGCAAGCAAGTCGAGCCCATCGCCCATCGGGCTCAGGCTCGTGGCTACAAAGTTGGGATCGTCTCGAGTGTTCCGATCAGCCACGCAACACCGGCTTCGGGCTACGCCCACAACGTAGGTCGCGACGATTATCAAGACCTCATTCGCGACATGCTAGGTTTGTCTTCGATTAGCCATCCCGACGAACCGCTTCCCGGTCTCGATGTCGTCATTGGCGGTGGATATGGCGAGCTCCACGAGAAAAGTTCCGGGCAAGGAAAGAACTTCGTGCCGGGGAATGCTTATCTCACCGATGACGATCTCGCTCGCGTCGACGTCAAGCACGGCGGAGAGTACGTCGTCGCTCAGCGAGCAAGCGGCGTCCGCGGCGGTCAAGCGCTGGCCGAGGCGGCGCGGCAAGCGGCAGCACAAGGCAAGCGATTGCTGGGATTCTACGGGCTTGGGAACGCCAAAGGCCACCTGCCCTTCCAAACCGCCGATGGTGACTTTCAGCCAGCACCGGGGAAGTCCAAGAAAGCCGAGCAGTACACCGCCGCCGATATCACCGAGAACCCAACGCTGGCCGACATGACCTCGGCGGCGCTGGCTGTATTACAGTCGAGCGGCCAAGGGATGTGGTTGTTGGTCGAGCCGGGAGACGTCGATTGGGCCAACCACGACAATAACCTCGACAACTCAATCGGCGCGGTCAACAGCGGCGACGCAGCGGTGAAAGTGATCACGGATTGGGTTGAGCAGCACAGCAATTGGCAAGAGTCGTTGTTGATCGTCACCGCGGACCACGGCCATTACCTGTTCTTGGATCGACCCGAGCTATTGATCGCGCCACCCGCCGTGACGCGGTAACTCTGGCGAGCTTATACCACGCGGTCTGGTCGCCCAAACGCTGACCCATTACAATCGAATCCAGTTCGGGCCGTAGCGCAGCCTGGTTAGCGCGTTTGACTGGGGGTCAAAAGGTCGGAGGTTCGAATCCTCTCGGCCCGACTGCTGAACGTGACAGCTCTTTGCCGATCTCGGCGGAGGGCTGTTTTCATGGGTAGATTTGGCGTGCGTCGAACTGCTTGGAGGAAGGAGTGGGGTCCGGCGGCGTCCACTCCGATCCGATGGGGAATTCAAAGGCGTCCAGTGAATCCAATCTCATGGTGGCACTGTATCCTGGTGCCGTGGGAGGCATGTACCGCCCGTCGTGCATGACAAGTGGATCAACGAAATGCTCGTGGAGGTGATCTGCATACTCGGCGATGCGGTCTTCGAGACTCGCGCTGACGCAAACGTAGTCGAAGATGGCCAAATGCTGGACGTACTCGCAAAGCCCGACGCCGCCGGCGTGGGGGCACACGGGGATGCCAAACTTTCGAGCCATCAGCAACACCGCCAGCACTTCGTTCACTCCGCCCATGCGGCAGCTATCGATCTGGCAGATTTGTAATCCGCCCGACTGCATGAACTGCTTGAACATCACGCGATTGTGACACATCTCGCCGGTGGCGACTTTGATCGGCGCGATCGCTTTGGCGATCACTGCATGGCCGAGGATGTCATCGGGTGACGTTGGTTCCTCGATGAACCACGGTTTGAATTCCGCCAAGGCCCGCATGTACTCGATCGTCTGGCCGACATCCCAGACCTGATTGGCGTCCATCATCAGCCGCCGGTCCCAACCGATTTCTTCGCGGATGATTCGGCAGCGGCGAATGTCGTCGTCCAGATCGCGGCCCACTTTGATCTTGAAATGTGACCAGCCACGTGACATCAGGTCGCGGCATTGGGCTCGCAGCTTCTCGTCCGAGTACCCCAGCCAGCCGGCCGATGTCGTGTACGACGGATAGCCATCGTGCTGCATCTCGTCGATGCGGGCAGCACGCGAGGAGAAATTGGCGGCCAGCAGGTCCGTGGCTTCGTCAGGCGTCAGGGCGTCGGTGATATAACGGAAATCGATGCACGACACGAGTTGCTTGGGCGTCATCTCGCACAGCAACTGCCACAGCGGCTTGCCTGCCAACTTCGCATATAAATCCCAGACGGCATTCACGACGGCGGCCGTCGCCAGATGGATCACTCCCTTTTCGGGACCAACCCACCGCAACTGGCTGTCGCCCGTGATGTGACGCCAGAAGCCACCCATGTTCGCCGTGAACGCTTCGAGCGAATGACCCACCAGCAGCGGAGCCAGCGACCGGATTGCCGCGACGCACAATTCGTTGCCGCGGCCGATCGTGAAGGTCAGGCCGTTGCCTTCCAGACCGTCCAGATCCGTGTGTAACGTGACGTAGGCGGCGGAATAATCCGGGTCCGGATTCATGGCATCCGAACCATCCAGGTTTCGAGACGTCGGAAATCGAATGTCGCGGGCCGTGAGGCCGATGATGTTCGCGGCCATCGCTGGAGCCCTTTCTAGAAACTTGTTCAGGAACAACGCCGTGTTTTCTTGGGACGGCCAATCTTGACCGTCTGCCTGATTTGAAATCGCGCGAGCCCTACAACTGCCGCATTCGGCGTCAACTCCGCCAGCGGCAAAGCGCCTACACGAACTTACCCGAACAACTCGACCAGCGGCCGACCCCCATCGAGGATCTGGACGGGACGGCCTTGGCGATCGGGCAGCCGGATTTCGGGATCGATGCCGAGCGCCCAATAGATCGTGGCAGCGAGATCTTCGGGGCTGACCGGATTGTCTTTCGGATACGCGGCGTCTTTGTCCGATTCGCCATACGCGATCCCGCCTCGAATGCCAGCTCCGGCGAGCACACACGGGAAACAATAGGTCCAATGTCCGCGGCCCCAAGCACCGGTCGCCTTGGGCGTGCGTCCCATCTCGCCAATCGCGACAACAAGCGTTTCGTCCAGCAGGCCACGTTGGTCGAGATCTTCAACCAAAGCGGAAAACGCCTGGTCGAAGCCCGGAATCAGATGCTTTTCGAGATCCTTGCTGTGTTGGTGCGAATCCCAGCTGTATCCGTCCGGTGCATCCCACAGCACCGTGGCGAAACGTGTGCCCGCCTCGATCATGCGACGACCCATCAGCGTCGACTGACCGAACAGATGCCGGCCATAGCGATCGCGAAGTGCGTCCGACTCTTGACCGATGTCGAGCGCCGTGCGGATGGCTTCCGAAGTGACGAGCGTCGCGGCTCGTTCGCGCAACTGATCTTGCGCCGCGAATTTGTCCACCGCATCGACTTGACGCCGCACGTCGTCAAACTGCTCCAGCAGGCTGCGACGGCCGCGCAGCCGATCGAGTGTGATCTCATTCTTCGAGACCAGTCCTTTGATCGTAAAGTCGAGTTCCTCGTCGGTGCAGTCACGAAAGAACGGATTGTCGTCTTTGCCGCGTTTGCGGATGTCGGTCGCCAGCGCGTTGTAAGCCGAGCCCAGCCAGCCCGCGTATTGGCCCGTGCGGTCGTAGCCTTGCAAATGACCAAGCCGGTTCGGCAGGTAAACATAATCGGGCAAAGCGCGTTCGTGAGCGTTGGGCAGGTGCTGCGAGAGATATTCGACGACGCTCCCCATCGCCGGCCAATCGGTCTCGCGGGCGTTGACGTCGTTTCCGTCCGCGGCGGAACGAGTCCATTTGTGTCCGGTTTGAATGTAGTGACAGGCGTTGTGATCGTTGTGCGGATGCGTCATCGTGCGGATGACGGCGAACTTGTCCGAGACCGTCGCGCTGCGCGAAAGGTGTTCGCAGATGTTCAGCCCCGGCGTTCGCGACGCAATCGGTTTGAAGGGGCCGCGCAACTCACTCGGCGCGTCGGGTTTCATGTCGAACGTTTCGAGCTGACTCGGACCGCCAAATAAATACAAAAACAAAACCGACTTCGCGCGAGCCTTCTCGAACGGCAAACCCGCCTGCTCGGCGGCCAACACCCGCGGCAGCGTCAAGCCAAACAGCCCCGCCCCTCCGACTTGCAGCAACTCGCGTCGGGTCAACCCCGAGCAAACACTCCGCGGACGTCCGTTGATGGTCAGCATTTGCGAATCTCCAAACGTGGTCTCTGGTCACAACCAGCGTAGGATGGACCTCTGGTCCGTCCAAGCCAGCAGAACGGACGAGGCGTCCATTCTTCAAGATCGAATCTCCAAGCCGGCTCTTCTAAAGCATGCACAGGAGCTTGACACTATACCCGATTTCTCAAACGCATCCAAATTCATTTGAGCTTGCGGCAACCAGGCACCTCTGATAAAAGCCTTCCGCTCGGCTGCGCGCATCTCGACTTGTTTCGTTCGACGAAGGCCAAGGATGGCTCTGTTCAAAAGGAAATTGTTCAGCAGGGACTCCGCGCCGCAATTCATCGTGGGACTGGCAAGCTCGGGACTGCCTTGGCCAATCCGGTGGATTCTCGGCACACGAATTGTCTCCCGAATCGTGTTCCTGCTGGTGCCGGTCCTGATCACGATCGGAGTGCTGACGCTCGATTGGTCGAACGGTTGGCCGAGATTCTCTGTCAATCGAGAGCGCGCGATCGAAGTTGGCGAAGCCGCCAAGGGATTGGCAAACGAAGTTCGGGATCAGATCCCGGACGGTATCGCGGAGAAAGTCCGCGAGCGGCTTCCAGAGGGGCTCGCGCTCGATCGCTGGTCATCGGTAACCGCGGCATCGCATGAGGCAAGTTCGCACGCGCCCCGCGAACTCGATATCGCCGCACCAGCAGGCCACGAGTTTGCCTCGACCATTCGAATTGCGAGCTTCAACATTCAAGTCCTTGGCACATCGAAGGCCGGCAAGCCGCCTGTCATGAATGTCTTGGCGAAGGTGGTTCGTCGCTTTGACATTGTCGCGATCCAGGAACTGCGGACGAACGACGCCTCGGTGATGGAAAGCTTTATATCGCTCATTAACGCCGAAGGAGGCGGCTATCGCTATCTCGTTGGCCCGCGGCTTGGGCGAACGAGCAGCAAGGAACAATACGTTTTCGTCTACGATTCGACGCGGATCGATGTTGATCCGCAATCGCTTCTGACGGTCGCCGATCCGCAAGACTACTTGCATCGCGAACCGACGATGGCGCGGTTTCAAGTCCGATCAAACTCGATGCAACCGGGCTTCTCCTTTATCTTGGCCAACATCCACACCGATCCCGACGAGACCGACACGGAACTCGACGCACTCGACGACGTCTTCGTTTTGCTACAGCAAAACGGCTGGCGAGAGGACGATGTGATCCTGTTGGGTGACCTGAACGTCAGTTACCGGGAGCTTGGCGAGTTGGGGCGATTGCCGAACATCGCGTCTACCGTGCATGGCGAGCCGACAAATACGCGCGGCACCAAGTCGTACGACAACATCGTCTTTGATCGGCTTGCGACGAGCGAGTTCACGGGGACCGCTGGCATTCTAAACCTGCAGCAGGAATTTGGACTGAGCATGGACCAAGCCATCGAGGTGTCGGACCATCTGCCCATTTGGGCTGAGTTCGACGCTTACGAGCATGGCGTGGAAGTTCCGGTCGCGTCCCGCCCCGTCGAATCACCGACAGGGAGCGGCCAAGCTCGAATCGTCGAGAATCCTTTGTTGCGTCCGCGTGGTTACCAACGCTGAACTCGGACTTTGTCCGATTAGAAACTCCGTTTGTTTACCGCGCCAATTCATTCCCGAGATCCGGTCGCCGACAACGGTTTCGCACGAGTGTCGCATGATGCATAATGCAACTCCGTTCTGTTGAACTCCCCGCTCGGATGGTGACTTGCCATGAATCACCTTTGTCTCTTACGTCTTGCTGTTGCCGCGATTCTCACTTCGTCCACGGTGAACGTGGCCTTGTTTGCCGCAGCTCGCGACCGTCCGAACGTTTTGTTTCTTCTGACGGATGACCAACGCCCGGACACGATCCACGAACTCGGCAACCCAAACATCGACACGCCGAATCTGGATGCTCTCGCCCGCCGCGGCGTGGCGTTCACGCGGGCCGTTTGTGCGAATCCAATCTGCACGCCGAGTCGGGCCGAGATCCTGTCGGGACGCAGCGGCTTCCGCAATGGCGTGATTGATTTCGGCAGGCAAATCGATCCAACATTAAAACTGTGGCCGCAAGCGATGACCGAAGCAGGCTATCGCTCGTGGTACGTCGGCAAGTGGCACAACGACGGCAGGCCAATTCAACGCGGCTACGAACAGACACTGGGGCTGTTCACCGGCGGGGGCGGAAAGTGGTGGAAAGATACCGTCGACTGGAAAGGGACGCCGGTGACAGGCTATCGCGGCTGGATCTTTCAGGACGACGAGCGCAATCTGTTTCCCGAGCGCGGCGTTGGGTTGACGCCCGACATCAGCAGCAAGTTCGCGGACGCGGCGATTGAGTTCATCCGCCGCAAGCCAGCTGAGCCATTCTTCCTGCAAGTCGCGTTCACGGCACCGCACGATCCGCTCTACTTCCCGCCGGGCTTCGAGGAGAAATACGCTGCCGACAAGCTTCCGCTCCCAGCGAACTTTTTGCCGGAGCATCCGTTTGATCACGGCAACTTCGACGGGCGTGACGAACAGCTGCTGCCGTGGCCGCGCACGCCACGGATGATTCGTGAGTTACTGGCGGTTTATTACGCGGTGATTTCGGACTTGGACAAGCAGGTCGGACGAATCGTCGAATCACTGCGCGAGACGGAGCAGTTGGACAACACAATCATCATCTTTTCGAGCGACCACGGTTTGGGAGTTGGGAGTCACGGTCTGCGCGGCAAGCAAAGCATGTACGAGCACACGATCAACGTCCCACTCCTTCTCGCTGGGCCGCACATTCCGGCGGGCGAGATCCGTGATGCTCAAGTCTATCTCCGCGAACTCTATCCCACGACGTGCGAATTAGTCGGTATCGAAATCCCGAAGACCGTTGACGGTACGAGTTTCGCCCAGGTAATCACTGGCAAAACGGCCAACACGCACGATCACGTGTTCTGTTACTTTCGGGACAAGCAACGCATGATCCGTGAATCACAATGGAAGCTGATTCATTACCCGGCGATCGAACGCTGGCAGCTGTTCGATCTGATCGCGGACCCGAACGAGTTGATCGATCTGTCGGGCGACACGACGAAGGCCGAAGTACTGAAACGACTTCGCACGAAGCTGCGAGCCGAGCAAGTGGCGGCAGGTGATCCGCTCGCCGCGGGCTAAGCAAGTGTGGACAAACCAATTCCCGGAGATTGGGAGGGCGAGGCTCCTGCCGAGCCAGACGGGGAAAGGC